>JBJELS010000161.1:0-10569 GCA_051879275.1 Lachnospiraceae bacterium | reverse complement strand
CTTCCGTCGGAATTTGCCTCCACCATCAGCTGAGCCCCCTCTCTTCCGCAAGCCACCTCTACGATAACCTCATCCTCTCCTCTTAAGACAATACTTCTGGCATTTAAGGTGTGGGCACATATTGGGGTCAGTAATAAAAGATCGGCTCCGGGTACCACCAAAGGCCCGCCTGCCGATAAATTATATCCGGTTGAGCCGGTAGGGGTGGAGAGGATGATTCCATCTGCCTTCCACTGGCAGAGAAATTTGCCGTTCACATAAATGTTCAGCCTGATAATCTGCAGGGTACCGTACCGGGTAATGGAAATATCATTTAATGCGGGAGAGGTTTGAAGCACTTTATTTCCCGAATAAATGGTTCCGTAAACCATCATCTCATTTTCCGTTTCATATTCATCCTTAAGCAGCTTATCCAAAGCCTCCTTAAGAGACTGAACCTCCACCTCTGCCAGATAGCCCAGGCTTCCCAGGTTAATTCCCAGCAAAGGGATATTCTTACCGGCAGTCTCCTTAGCTGCCTGGAGCATGGTTCCGTCTCCCCCCAGTACAAGAATACAATCCACCGGCAAAGAAAGCTCTTTAACGGAAGCCGCCTCATTCCAGAGGGCATTATTTTCCTTAAGATAATCCATGATTTTTTCCGTAACTCTTCTGCCGGGATCCTTTATTCCATTGGTTACAATTCCGAATCTTTTCATACCCACACTTTCCTACAAAGCAAGATGTGCTTTTTCCACTATACTTCCGATCATTTTCTGTACTTCCTCTTCAAAACCATATCCGGTCTTTGCTGCCATTTCCTCTCCCAGTCTATCTTCTACATCAGCCTCTGTATAGGCTTCCAGCTCCTCATCCCTGGAACTGTCCTTTTGTAAACAGAGCAGAAATTCAATATTTCCTTCCGGCCCCTTAATGGGAGAAAAATCTAATCCCAGGACTGAAAATCCCAACAGGTGTGCCAGCGTAAAAATCTTTTCTATCACCTCCTGCTGTACCGTCTTTTCCCGAACTACCCCTTTTTTTCCCACTTTTTCTTTTCCCGCTTCAAACTGAGGCTTAATCAGACAGACCATCCGGCCTTCTTCTGCCAGCAGTCTTCTGGCCGGAAGGAGAATTTTACTCAGGGAAATAAAGGAAACATCCACAGAAGCAAAGTCCGGTCTGTCCAAAATATCCTTTTCAGTCAGATAACGGAAATTGGTTTTTTCCATGCAGACAACACGTTCATCCTTTCTAAGACTCCAGGCCAGCTGACCGTGTCCCACATCTATGGCATAAACCTTACGGGCGTGATTTTGCAGCATACAATCTGTAAACCCTCCGGTAGATGCCCCAATATCCATACAAACCTTTCCCTGAATATCCAGATTGAAGACTGACATGGCTTTCTCCAGCTTCAAGCCTCCCCTGCTGACATATTTAAGGGACTGTCCCCTGACCTCTATTTTTGCTTTTAAGGGATCAAACTGGGAACCGGCCTTATCCTCCCGCTGACCGTTTACAAACACATTTCCGGACATAATAACAGCCTTAGCCTTCTCCCGGGAAGCCGCATGGCCCTGCTCTACCAATAAAACATCCAATCGTTCTTTCATTTTCCATTTATGTGCAGGCACTGAGCACACGGGCAGCTATACTGTCTGCATCCAGGCCTACCTCCTGCTTTAATCTATCCACATTACCATGCTCCACATACTCATCCTCTAAAGCAATGTTTATCACCTTAGACTGGAGCTCTTGCTGATCCACAAATTTACGAACCTTTTCTCCAAAGCCGCCGCTGGCCACATTTTCTTCCAAAGTCACCAAAAGCTTATGGTCTACGGACAGCTCACGAATCAGTTCTTCATCTATAGGCTTAACAAAACGGGCATTGATCAGGGTACAGGCATGTCCCTTTTCCTTCAGCTGCCGCCGTACCTCTTCTGCTGTCTTCACCATGCTGCCCACTGCTAAAAGGGCGATTTCTTCTTCCTCATAAATCATTTCCCCTTTTCCATAACGGATAGGCGCTCTGAACAGCTCCAGCCCGTCATAGGCCTCCCCTCTGGGATAACGAACGGCAATGGGGCCGTTAAAGGAAGCGGCAAACTTCATCATATCCGAAAGCTCCCATTTATTCTTAGGTGCCATAATCTGCATATTGGGTATGGAGGACAAATAGGAAAGATCAAAAATCCCCTGATGAGTTTCCCCGTCACTTCCTACCAGTCCGGCTCTGTCGATAGCAAAAATCACCGGCAGGTTCTGGATACAGACGTCATGCAGAATCTGGTCATAGGCTCTTTGCAAAAAGGAAGAATAAACAGCGACAACGGGCCTCATGCCTGCTGCAGCCAGGCCTGCCGCAAAGGTTACCGCATGCTGCTCTGCTATTCCCACATCAAAGAAGCGTTCCGGGTATACGTTGCGGAAACGCTTCAATCCCGTTCCCTCCGGCATGGCTGCCGTAATTGCCACCACATTGGGATTTCTCCTGGCCAGCTTAATCATCACGGTGGAGAAGATATCTGTATAATTGGGCTTAGCCTTTAATTTTTTGGGTACACCGGTCTCAATATCAAAGGGCTCTGCCCCATGGAAGCGGGCCTGATGTCTCTCTGCCGGCTCATAGCCCTTTCCCTTTTTCGTCAATACATGTACCAATACCGCAGTCTTACACCGTTTGGCTTCCTTCAATACCGTAATCAGACTGTTTATGTCATGGCCATCCACCGGTCCCAAATAGGTAAGTCCCATGTCTTCAAAAAACATTCCCGGAATAACCAGCTGCTTTACGCTGCTTTTTGCTCTGCGGATACTGTCTACAATAACCTGTCCATGCTTTGTCTTTAGCAGGGACTGATAAATCCCTTCCTTCATGTTCAGATAGTTTCCCGCTGTACGCACATTATTCAGATATTTGGACATACCACCTACATTTTCGGATATAGACATATTATTATCATTCAGCACAATAATAAAATTGCTGTCCATTCTTGCTGCATTGTTTAAAGCCTCATAGGCCATTCCCCCGGTAAGTGCGCCATCCCCGATCACGGAAATAATGGAATTGTTCTCTCCCTTCAAATCTCTGGCCTTCACAAAGCCCAGTCCTGCTGAAATGGAGGTGGAGCTATGCCCTGTATCAAAGCAGTCGCACTCACTTTCACACCGTTTGGGAAAGCCGCTCATCCCTCCGTATTTGCGTAAGCTGCCAAATCCCTCTTTTCTGCCGGTCAACAGCTTGTGAGTATAGGATTGATGGCCTACGTCCCAGATAATTTTATCCTCCGGAAGCTGAAATACCAAATGTAAAGCCATAGTAAGCTCCACCACACCAAGATTAGAGCCCAGATGGCCTCCTGTTTCGCTGATCGAACGGATTAAAAATTCCCGAATCTCTTCCGCCAGTCTATCGTAATCTCGGGAGCCGATTTGTTTAATATCACCCGTTTTTTTAATTTGATCAAGAAGCATCCTTTTGCCTCCTTTTCCCTATTTTTCCCTTGTAATCAAATAAGTAATTAACTGTGTCAGGTATTCCTTTTCTCCGGGAAAAGAGCCCAGCAGACAAAGAGCCTCTTCAGAAAGTCTTTCCACCTCCTGTCTTGCCCGGTCAATCCCCTTAAGAGTAACATAAGTTATTTTATCATTCTTTTCATCACTGCCTGTCGCCTTTCCCAAAACCTCCAGGGAGCTGACAACATCCAGAATATCATCCTGAATCTGGAAGGCCACACCAATATCACAGCCTATTTTTTCCACGGTTCTAAGCTGCTCTTCTTCTGCTCCCGCCAAAAGGGCTCCTATCAGCATGGAGCTTTGAATCAAAGCGGCTGTTTTATTCTTATGAATGAACAGGAGCAGCTGTTCAGTTACTTCCTCCGGCTTCATTCCCTCCGCCTGGATATCCGCTGTCTGTCCGCCAATCATCCCATAAATTCCCGCTTTTTGGGCCAGAATCTGAAGGGCCTTTCCCACTGTAGAATTCGTAGGCTCCAAATCAAAGGCCTTAGCCGCTGTTTCAAAGGCCAGATTCAGAAGTCCGTCTCCCGCCAGAATAGCCATTGCCTCTCCGTATATGACATGGGTAGTCTTTCTTCCCCGCCGGTATTCATCGTTATCCATTGCCGGAAGATCATCATGTACCAGGGAATAAGTATGAATCATTTCCATCGCTGCCAAAAAAGGCTCAATCACCTTTCCTCTTCCTCCAAAAAGGCGGTAGGTTTCCAGCATCAATATGGGGCGAATCCTCTTACCCCCTCCCAGAACGCTGTAATTCATGGCCTCTATTACTCTTTTTTGCTCTCCCTCTTCTGCCGGCAGATAGGAATGGATTATCTGTTCTACCTGCTCTATCCTTATCTGATTCTCATTCTTCCAGTTCATCCAGTCCTCCCTCCTGATTCAGCATTAAGACCTTTTTTTCCACCTGATCGATGGTCTGACTGCAAAATTTTACATATTCCATCCCCTGCTGATATACCTGAAAGGATTCCTCAAGAGAAATCTCATCTGACTGCAGTCTGGCTACTGCCTCATCCAGCTTCTCAAGAGCCTCCTCAAGAGTCAACTGATTTTCTTTCTTCTTTGCCACCTTGTATCTCCTTAACCTTCGCTGTGATTTGTCCGTTAGTTACATAAATGGTCAGTTCCTCATCCGGTTTTACCTGAGAAATATCCCTGATGTTTTTTCCTGCCCCGTTTACGGTATAGGAATATCCCTGTCTAAGCTTCTCCAAAGGAGATAAGCCCTGGAGCCGTTCTATCTGAAGCTCCAGCCTGCTGCGCTTTCTTTGCAGAAGCTTCTCCATATTTTCTCTGAGAAGCTCTTCACTTCTAATGCAGCGATAACGCTTATCCCGAATTTGATTCAGAGGACTTAGATGTCTTAAACGCAGTGTCTGCCGTTCCAGGCGTATTTTCTCAAGCCGAAGCTTTCCTGCCATTGTCTGCCCTAAGCTTTCTTCCTTTTCCTTCAATCGTTCCAGGCAGGCGAAAACGTCATACACGGCCAGTTCCGCTGCCGCCGAAGGAGTAGGCGCACGTAGGTCTGCCACAAAGTCGATAATGGTGGTATCAGTTTCATGCCCCACCGCAGAAATCACAGGTATGCTGCAGTCAAAAACTGCCTGGGCCACCTCTTCACTGTTGAACGCCCAAAGGTCCTCCAGAGATCCTCCTCCCCGGCCTACAATCATTACATCCACTCCCTGCTTTTCCAGAGCTTTAATTCCCTTTACGATACTGGGAACTGCTGCTTCTCCCTGCACAATGGCGGGGTAAAGCAGAATCTGAACGAAGGGATTTCTTCTTCGGGCAATCTGAATAATATCTCTGACCGCCGCTCCCGTGGAGGCGGTAACTACTCCCAGAGTTCTGATATAGTGGGGGATGGGCTGCTTATACATGGACTCAAACAGCCCCATTTCCATCAAACGGCTTTTTAATTTCTGAAATTGTTCAAAAAGGACGCCCTCACCGCTTTTTTCTATTTTTCTGGCATAAAGCTGATATTTTCCATCCCGCTCATAGACGGCTATGGCTCCCTGCACCACAACCTGCTGTCCCTCCTCCAAAGTAAAAGACAGCTCCCTTCTATAACCGGAAAACATAATACAGCTTAATGTACCTTCCCTGTCCTTTAACGTAAAATAAATATGTCCAGAGGAATGATATTTACAGTTACTGACCTCACCCTGTATGCTGACAGACTGCAAAAGATAATCCTGCATGAACATATTTTTAATATAGCGATTAATTTGTGTGACTGTATATATATTAGGCATGGTTAATCCTGCTTAGCTTCTGTAAATCTGGCAAGAACTCCGTTAATAAAGCCGGCAGATTCCTCCTGTCCGAACTTCTTGGCAAGCTCCACTGCTTCATTAATTGCCACTCCTTCCGGAATGGCCTCATCATAGATCATTTCATAAACAGCCAGACGGATAATGGTCAGGTCAACCTTCCCCATTCTGTTGGTAGTCCAGCCCTTTGTTTTTTGATTAATCAGCCCATCAATTTCCTCCAACTTCCCCCGGACAGCCTCAAATCTGCTGCTGATAAACTCCTCATCCTGCGGGGACATGGGAATCTCTTCATACTGAAAAAAAAGACGACACTGTTCCTCCAATTCCTCTGCCTGATTAAATTCTACTCTGAACAGCAATTTAAAAACCTGTTCTCTTAAGCACCTTCTATTCATTGATGGCTCCACTTATCTTTTTTTCATATCTACACTGGCAATCCGAATATCTACATCACTGACATTTAAGCCTGTCATGTTTTCCACCGCTGACTTTACCCTGTCCTGAACTCTGGTGCAGGTGCCCGGAATGTTATATCCAAACTCCATCATAATTGCCAGACTGATTTTAACGTTACGTCCATAGACAGCTATCTTGGCTCCTTTGGATAGATTCTTTCTTCCCGCCTTACTTAAAAGCTCACTGGTCAGATTCCCTGCTATGGCCGCCACTCCCTTTACCTCTGTGGCTGCAAGACAGGCAATCCTTGCTATAACATCATCAGAAATCTGAACGGTTCCCATACTCTGATCATCCTGCAGACAATATATACTTCTATTATACTCTTTTTCCATGAGATAACCTCCTTAATTTTGACTATACTATTTCTTATTATACCACTGCCTATTTTTTTTGCCTAGTGGTTTTTATGCTCCTAAAGCCAGAAGGTAATACTCATCTGTCTAGCAGAATCTGTATATAAAATACGGTCATCCGGGGAATGCAGATAGTTAAAAATCTGCTGCTTGTCCAATAGCTCCTCCAGCATTCTTCGATACACATTCTCATCTGCGCATTTTATGGTAAGTGTTTCTCTTCCTTCTTCATAATATCTGTCCACCAGATTCTTTAACTGCTCAGTATCAACCTCTGTAAACCATGCTCCTTCTCTTACATAATAATTTGCCTTAACAGACGTGCATTCCGGTAAGGGAATCAAATTGCTGAAGCTATGGGTTTTCGCCAGCTCCTCAGTGGTTACACAAAGATAATCATAGCTGATTTCCGGCAGCTGCTGCCCCATAATTCCCTCTTCGTTTTTTAAAAGATAAGAGGCATCTGCCCAGGTTACGTCCACATAATAATACTCATGATCAATGCTGACCAGGTTCCAGGCATGTCCTTCTGCATTATCCACAGTCCCGGTAACCAGTGTGGCGGGAATCCCCAGTCTCTGCAAAAGAAGCTGGGCTGCTTTGGCATACCCCTGGCAAACGGAACGTCCTCCCAAAAAAACGGAGCAGATATTCTGATTATCCTCAGCCTCCCGGTCATACTCTGTATGACGGACAATCCATTCATACACATATTTTACTTTATCATAGTCGGAGGCCTCTTTGGGTACTCCCTCCAGAGCTTGATTGATTTTTTCCTCCAGCAGCTCCTCCCTGATCTGCTTTTCCTCCCGGTCATAGATATAGGTTCCGGTAAAGGTCAGCTTCCTGACCTCCTCTCCTAATGTATATTTCACAAAAGAATAGCCGTCTGCATAAAAAATTTCGGGATGGTCGAAAAGGACACACTGGAACACTCTGTCTATTTCCTCTGTATTCAGGGTGGAAACCTCCATTTCCTCCTCATACTCGGTCAGGGCATGAAGCATTTCCACGTACAGATTCTGCTCTGTTACCCCCAGAGTAGAAAAAGCATAATAATCCTTCTGCCCACGCAGAAGATCCGCCTTCTCGTTCTGGGGAAGCTCATCCTGCTCCTGTACCTGCTCCTGCTCCTGTACCTCTTCTTCCTCCTCTATCACTATAGGCGGCGTACTTTCCCCTGAGGGTCGCTCATCCTTAAGTATGGTATCTTGTGTTACTTCCCCGGGAAGAAGACATCCTCCCAAAAAGAATATCATGAATAATAATGCCGCAAATCTTTTCATCTCTGCCTCTTTCTGCTCCTTACACCAGCCTGCAAAAGCTTAACTGTTTTTTCCAAACTCAGATAGAATCAGCCCTTCATTTCTGTCCAAAGTCATCCCTACGCTCCAGGAATTTACAAACAGCAACAGGGGATTTCCTTTCATATCCTTTACCTTCTTCATATCTGAGGTTCCCGTAAGCCTGTCTACATTTACCTCATCCGGATTTTCAATCCAACGGATATGCTCGTAGGGTAATTTTTCCAAACGAATTTCTACATTATATTCATTCTCCAGCCGATACTTCAGTACATCAAACTGCAGCACCCCCACTACACCTACAATAATCTCTTCCAGTCCGGTATTGAACTCCTGAAAAATCTGAATGGCGCCTTCCTGCGCAATCTGGGTGATTCCTTTAACAAACTGCTTTCTTTTCATGGTATCCATCTGTCTTACCCTTGCAAAATGCTCGGGAGCAAAGGTGGGAATCCCTTCATAGCGAAAGCCCGCCTTAGGCATACAGATGGTATCACCAATAGAAAATATTCCCGGATCAAAAACCCCGATAATATCCCCTGCATAAGCTTCTTCCAAAATTTTTCGTTCACTGGCCATAATCTGCTGAGGCTGGGAAAGCCTCATTACCTTTCCGCCCTGAACGTGCTTTACTTCCATATTCGCTTCAAATTTACCAGAACAGATTCGCATAAAGGCTATACGATCCCGATGTGCCCTGTTCATGTTTGCCTGAATCTTGAACACAAAAGCGGAAAACTCTTCTTCCACAGGGTCTATAAGTCCCTGATCCGATTTTCTGGGGAGGGGAGTAGTGGTCATTTCTAAAAAATGCTTCAAAAAAATCTCTACACCGAAATTGGTTAGTGCGGAACCGAAAAATACCGGAGTAAGCTCTCCCCGCTGTACCTCCTCCAGATTAAATTCCGCACTGGCACCATCCAGCAGCTCAATTTCCTCAAAAAGATGTTCTCTGCTCTCTTTTCCAATATGCTCCGTCAGTTTTTCCTCATCAGAAGCAGGAATAATGGAAGCTTCTCCCTCTTTTGTACCCTTTTGGGTATCCGACCAGGTTACTACCGAACCACTCTTTCTGTCATAGACTCCTTTAAAATTCTTGCCGCAGCCAATAGGCCAGTTAACCGGACAGGTAGCAATTCCCAGTTCCTTCTCGATTTCATCCAAAAGCTCAAAGGTATCATTAGCCTCTCGGTCCATCTTATTAATAAAGGTAAAAATCGGAATTTTGCGCATAACGCAGACCTTGAACAGCTTTCTGGTCTGTGCCTCTACACCCTTGGAGGCATCAATTACCATAACGGCAGAGTCCGCTGCCATCAAAGTACGGTAGGTATCCTCTGAAAAGTCCTGGTGTCCCGGTGTATCCAAAATATTAATGCAATATCCATCATAATCAAACTGTAAAACGGAAGAGGTTACGGAAATACCTCTTTCTTTTTCTATTTCCATCCAGTCGGAAACCGCATGTCGGGCCGTAGCCTTTCCCTTAACGCTTCCTGCCAGATTGATGGCTCCGCCATACAGTAAAAGCTTCTCCGTCAGAGTAGTCTTTCCCGCATCGGGATGGGAAATGATGGCAAAGGTTCTGCGTCTGTTTATTTCGTTCGTGTAATTGCTCATGTTTCCTCCAATAAGTAGTTTATACATAGTTCAGACCAGTATAGCACACTTTAACCAAAATAGCATCACTTTCCTGTAACTCTGCTGATAATAATCTTCTCTGCGGAAACCTCTGTTTTTCGGGAAACGATATCCGTAATCTGGGCAAGCTGAGCATCTGTCAAAGTATCTGCATAAACCACCACATCTACTCCCTCATTGCTGATGCTGACTACAGATTCGGTAAAGCCCTTGGCTGAAAGCAGAATCTCAGCCTCCATCTCCCGTTCACTTAAATCCGTCATTGCCACCATCCCGTCCACTGCTTCCTGCTTTTGAGAGGCATCCAGGGCTTCATTATTCACAATTTCTGTCAGCGCTGCCTTATTTTTGGCACGGGTCTGCTCCTTCAGCAGCTTTGCCGCAGACAGGGTAGACACAGCCTGACTGCTGGTAAATACTGCTTCTCCGGGCGTTCCTTCAATGGTATCTGCTGCCCCGGTCTCTGTATTTCCTCCCTCTGCTGCAGCCAGCTGCTCTCCGTTCACTGCCTCATCCATAGCTTCCTCTCCATTAGCCGTAAGATCTACCTCTACCTGGGATACCTGCATATCTTCATCCAGATAATTCTCCGTAAGCTGTGCTTCTGCATCCAGGCTTTCAATGTCAGAAGCAATATCTTCTTCCGACAAATCCAAAAGTGCTGTTCGTTCATCCTCTGTAAGCATCTGGTCATTCACCACCAGAGTTTCCGAGTTCAGCTGACTTCCTGCAAAATTCAGGTATCCTGCCACAGCAATCATAATAGCCAACGCGGTAATCATAATTTGATTTCTTTTCAAGACATTCTCTCCCATTCTGTATTATTTCATCTTAACTACTTTAATTTTATGTACTTCTATTCCAAATAATGCCTGAATTACCTCGGTTATATTTTTTTGTACTACTGCATTACCGCCTCCCTCAGCCACAACACTTACCCCCTCTACCAGGGGACTGACCTCCTTAACCACATAAGGCACCTGCTCTCCCGTTTCTTTTCTTATGTAAACCGTTGTT
>JBJELS010000160.1:0-10614 GCA_051879275.1 Lachnospiraceae bacterium | reverse complement strand
TCCAGCTTTTCGGGAGTGCTGGGAACGGCTGTAGGAGCACTTATTCTGGTAGGCTTTGCAGTCACAGGCTATGTAATCTACCTTATTGCAGGACTGGTGGTTTTGCTTTATCTTCCCTGGAGCCTTTTTTTGAGAAGCAGACGGCAGATGCTGAATACACCGGCTTTTCGCAAGCCCCTGCATTACAGGCTGACGGAAGAAGGAGTGGAAATTTCCCAGGGAGAGGCAAGAGAATTTCAGAAGTGGGAAAATATGTGTAAGGCGACCTCTACGGGAAAAAGCATTATTCTGTATACCTCACCCGTAAATGCATCTATTTTTCCCCGTGAGGATATGCAGGACAAGCAGGCTGCGGTGATAGAGATAATTTCAAAACATATGCCGGCAAAGAAAGTGAAAATAAGGTCATAAGGATGAGTGAAAGGATTAGAATTATAGAAAGCAGCGGTGAGAGTGATACCTATGCGCTAGGCGTAGAAATCGGGAAAAAGGCGAAGCCGGGAGAAGTCTATGCCCTCAGTGGCGATTTGGGAGTGGGAAAAACCGTATTCACGAAGGGTGTGGCTGCAGGTCTGGGAATTAAAGAGTCTGTTTCCAGCCCCACCTTTACCATTCTGCAGATTTATGAGGAGGGAAGGCTTCCCTTTTATCATTTTGATGTATACCGTCTTGAGGAAGCAGAGGAAATGGACGAAATAGGTTATATAGACTATTTATATGGCGAAGGAGTAAGCCTCATTGAGTGGGCGGAACTAATCAGTGAAGTATTGCCTCCTTCTTATTTTAAAATCTGCATAGAAAAGGATTTGGAAAAAGGAGTGGATTATCGCCGGATCACCATAGAAAGGATAGGACCCTGAAATGAAAATTTTAGCCTTCGACACCTCAGGACTGGTGGCAAGCGTAGCCCTTTTAGAGAATGAACGGCTGATAGCCGAGTATACTATACAGGATAAAAAGACGCATTCACAGACCCTTCTTCCCATGCTGGAGAAAATCAGTCAAATGGTGGAGCTGGATTTAACCTCCATCGATGCCATTGCCGTAGCAGCAGGGCCGGGCTCCTTTACCGGTCTGCGAATTGGCTCAGCTACAGCTAAGGGACTGGGGCAGGCATTAAACAAGCCCTTGATTGGGATTCCTACTGTGGATGGTTTAGCCTTTAATCTATATGCCTGCGATAAACTGATTTGTCCACTGATGGATGCCAGGAGAAATCAGACCTATACAGGGCTGTATACCTTTTGCCGCAACAAAACAGCCTATGAGCTTGAGGTGATAAAGCCACAGTGCGCAGTAGATATTGGAGAAATTTTTGAAGAAATCAACCGAATAGGAAAAGAGGTAATCTTTTTGGGAGACGGAGTTCCCGTATTTCAAGGACAGATTGAAGAGAAAATAAGGGTACCCTTCAGCTTTGCTCCTGCCAGCTGCAACAGGCAGAGGGCGGCAGCACTGGGAACACTGGCCTTTTCCTATCTGGCCCAGGGAAAAACCCAGGAGGCTGCCAAACACAGGCCGGACTATTTAAGGCTGTCTCAGGCAGAAAGGGAGCGACAGGAAAGACGGAACAAATGACAGATATCAGAATAGAACCTCTCAGTAAAAAATGGGTAGATCAGGTTTGCAAGCTTGAGGAAGAAGCCTTTTCCATGCCCTGGCATAAAGAATCATTTCTGGAAATGATTTCCAGACCGGATGCCTGTTATTTGGTAGCGCTGGTGGGAGAAAGGGTGGCAGCAAGCTGCGGACTCAGGGAGATACTGGGAGAAGGAGAAATAACCAATGTGGTAACGGCTTATGAATTTCGCCGCAGGGGAATCGGCAGAAAGCTTTTGGAAAGACTTCTTAAGGAAGGGGAGAGGAGAGGAATTTTGGCGTTTACCCTGGAAGTAAGATGCAGCAATCAGGCAGCCATTGGACTTTATAAAAGTCTGGGCTTTGCAGAAGAGGGGATTCGTCCCGGCTTTTATGAAAAGCCCAGGGAGGATGCTCTGATTATGTGGAAGAGATAGGCAGTGCATGGATTATTTTCCACTGCTGAAAAAAGCAGGATATTGTATACTTGAAGCAGAGGATACAGTAAGAAAAGAAAGGACTGCCATTATGCGAAGCTATAAGAAAAAAGAAACGCAGAAGCTTAGATTGGAACAGGCAATCTGTAATCAATGCGGAAAGGAAATCAAGGTTGAGGATGGTATCATAAAAGAGGGATGCTTTTCCGTAGACTATCCCTTTGATTATTTCAGTGACAAGGATGGCTTTATCTACAGCCTGGACTTGTGCGAGCCCTGCTTTGATGCCTGGATCAAAGGCTTCAAGAAGCCTGTGGAAATCAGGAAAACCAGAGAGTTTTTATAAGAAAGGTCTTGAAATGTTAGATATATGCTTATTGGGCACCGGGGGAATGATGCCTCTGCCCTATCGCTGGCTGACCTCTTTAATGGCCAGATATAATGGAAGAAGTATTCTCATTGACTGCGGCGAAGGAACACAGATTGCCATGAAGGAAAAGGGCTGGAGTCCCAAACCCATTGACATTATGTGTTTTACCCATTTTCATGCGGATCATGTCAGCGGTCTTCCGGGAATGCTGTTGACTATGGGGAATGCACAGCGCACAGAGCCGCTTTTGATGATTGGCCCAAAAGGATTGACCAGAGTGGTTAATGCTTTAAGAACCATTGCCCCCGAGCTTCCCTTCGAAATCCAATGCAGAGAGCTTGCGGAAAGAGAAGAAATCATCCCCTTTGAGGGCTTTTATCTGGAGGCCTTTCGTGTAAATCACAATGTAGTCTGCTATGGCTATAATATTGTGATCAGTCGGGCCGGCAAATTTGACCCGGCAAAGGCAGAGGCTTTAGGACTGGAAAAGCGATATTGGGGACGACTGCAAAAAGGGGAAACTATTACTCTGGAGGATAAGGTCTATACATCGGATATGGTGATGGGAGAGGCCAGAAAGGGAATCAAGGTAACTTATTGTACCGATACCCGTCCGGTGGACACCATTGCAGAGCATGCCCGGGATGCGGATTTATTCATCTGTGAAGGCATGTACGGAGAAGCAGAAAAGGCCCAAAAGGCAAGAGAATATAAGCATATGACCTTCTATGAGGCCGCAGAGCTGGCGCAAAAGGCGCAGGCTGCACAGCTTTGGCTGACTCATTACAGTCCTTCCCTTACCAGACCGGAGGAATATATGGATAAGGTAAGAGAGATTTTTCCCAGGGCCATAGCGGCTAAGGATGGGATGACTGCCCAGCTGAACTTTGAAGAGGAATAGGAAGCGCCTGCTGACTTGAGGCGGCAGAAAGAGAGGTACGAATGAAACGTTTTAAAAGTCCCAGAGGAGTATTTTTTTTATTTTTACTGATTGTCATTATTTTAATCGCCTACTATTCGGTATCTATGAGAAGCAGTAAAAACACTTCTGATGAGGTGGAGCTGACAGTGGTGCAAAACGTTCTTCTAAGAGATCTGGAGCGTAATTATCCCCAGACTCCCAAGGAAGTGGTAAAGTACTACAGCGAAATCACCAAATGCTTTTATAATGAAGAATATACGGAAGATGAGCTGATTGCACTGGCTATGCAGGCAAAGGCCATGTATGATGATGAGCTGGCAGCCAATAAAGAGGATGAACAGTACCTGGCAGATTTAAAAAGCGAAATTACCGCCTTCAAAAAGAATAATCAGGCGATTTCCTCCTATACTACCTCTTCCAGCACGGATGTGGATTATTTTTGGGAGGGAGGATACGAATGTGCCAGACTGTACTGTACCTATAATGTCAGAGTGGGAACAAAAATGCAGACGCTAGAAGAGATTTTTGTCCTTCGTAAGGATGCTGACGGGCATTGGAAAATCTATGGATGGGACAAGGTCGAGTAAGTTTTGGTAAGACGTTAAAGGATTGAACATGAGTGAGAAAGAAGTTATTATTTTAGCCATAGAAAGCTCCTGTGATGAGACGGCGGCAGCAGTAATCAGAAACGGAAGAGAGGTTCTGTCCAATGTGATTGCTTCCCAGGTTGACCTGCATACTCTATATGGGGGAGGGGTTCCGGAGATTGCTTCCCGTAAGCATATTGAAAAAATCAATCAGGTTATTGAGCAGGCCTTGAAAGATGCCGGAATGTCCTTTGGAGATATTACCGCTATTGCCGTAACCTATGGCCCCGGACTGGTGGGAGCATTGCTGGTAGGGGTTTCTGCGGCGAAAGCCATTGCCTTTGCTCTGAAAAAGCCTCTCATTGGAGTACACCATATTGAAGGACATATCAGTGCTAATTACATCGAGCATGAAGAGCTGAAGCCGCCCTTTATCTGTCTGGTGGTATCGGGAGGTCATTCTCATCTGGTTAAGGTGAAGGACTATGGAGAATATGAGATATTGGGTCGAACCAGGGATGATGCTGCGGGAGAGGCCTTTGATAAAGTGGCCAGAGCCATTGGCCTGGGGTATCCCGGTGGGCCGAAGATCGATCAGGTATCCCGACAGGGCAATCCCCAGGCCATTCATTTCCCCCGGGCAAAGGTGGCGGAAAACGAATACGATTTCAGCTTCAGTGGATTAAAATCCGCAGTATTAAATTATCTGAATATCTGTGAGATGAAGGGCGAGAGGGTTTGTCAGGCGGATGTGGCAGCCTCCTTCCAGAAAGCCGTGGTGGATGTTTTAACCGAGCATTCCATGAAGGCAGTCAGAGAACAGGGGCTTAAGGATTTTGCCATTGCCGGCGGTGTGGCATCCAACTCTCACTTAAGAGATGCTCTGATTGCGGCCTGCAGGAAGGAAGGCTTTAACTATTATTCTCCCTCACCCATCTATTGTACCGATAATGCGGCTATGATTGGAGTGGCCGCTTATTATGAGTATATAAAGGGAGTACGGCATGGCTATGATTTAAATGCGGTTCCCAATTTGAAGCTGGGAGAAGGACTAAGGTGAAACGGTATGGCGGATAAAAAAACAGCAGCCCTCTGTCTGGCAGCAGGACAGGGAAAACGGATGGCAGGTAAGGTGCAAAAGCAATATCTTCTACTGGAGGGAAAACCGGTTCTGTTTTATGCACTTGACGC
Organism: Lachnospiraceae bacterium; assembly: GCA_051879275.1. GTDB lineage: Bacteria > Bacillota > Clostridia > Lachnospirales > Lachnospiraceae > SFDP01. Next base: position 5,529 of record JBJELS010000160.1, on the reverse strand, counting down.
CTTCCAGAAAAGTCCGGTGGATCAGATTATTCTTGTGGTAGGAGAAGGGGAGGAAGAATACTGCCGCAGGAAGATTGTGGAAAAATACGGTTTTAATAAGGTAAAAGCCATTGTAAACGGAGGGAAGGAACGCTACCACTCGGTTTATTGCGGCCTGCAGGCTGTGGAAAGCTGTGATTATGTGCTGATCCATGATGGTGCAAGGCCTTTTTTAACAGAGGAAATAATCAATCGGTGTATAGAGGGAGCAGCTGTTTATGGAGCCTGTGTGGCAGGTATGCCGGTAAAGGATACCATTAAGCTGGCAGATGCCCAAGGATATATAGAAACTACTCCGGACAGAAGCCGTCTGTGGATGATTCAGACGCCCCAGGCCTTTCGTGTTTCTATGATTAAAGAAGCATATGCTCAATTAATGGCTGGAGAAGCAGCAGGCAAAATGCCGGAGGTTCCGGTAACGGATGATGCTTTTGTTGTAGAATATTTTCTGGGGGAAAGGATACGTCTGATTGAGGGGAGCTACGAGAACATTAAGCTGACAACTCCGGAGGATATGAAGGTGGCGGCAGCATTTTGCAAAAAACATCGGGAAAATAAAAAATCTGGTTGACAGCAAAGGTCTTCTTTGCTAAAATCAGTGTTGCGTCCAAAGGATGCAGAACAAAAGATACTCACATGGAGAGGTATCGAAGTGGTCATAACGAGGCGGTCTTGAAAACCGTTTGTCCGAAAGGGCGCATGGGTTCGAATCCCATCCTCTCCGCTAAACGGTACTTAAGACATTTCAATGACAGAAGTATCGTTATAAACTGCATATCTGTATTTTTCAGATTCAGGATTTTGGAGAAGTACCCAAGAGGCTGAAGGGACACCCCTGGAAAGGGTGCAGGTCGTTAATAGCGGCGCGAGGGTTCAAATCCCTCCTTCTCCGTTACTGCTTCGGCAGTTGATGAAAATACCATCGGCATTGGTCGAGGGCTAATTATGAACTATTTTTGAAAATGCGGTGTAACCTCATTAATGAGGTTACACCCTTTTTAATTTTGCGCTTTTATGATATTATTATAGATAAGATTTTTACGGTAATGCATTAATACAATTAAGATAAGGTATGAAGGAAGGGGAAAAGCATATGGAACAATTAGTATTTACAAATGAATTGTGCGTTGGCTGCAATCGGTGCATTGGTGCCTGCAGCTGTCAGGGCGCTAATACGGCAAAAAACAATAACGGAGAAAACATTATTGTTGTAGATTCGGACAGATGCATTGCCTGTGGAGCCTGTTTTGATGTATGTGAACATCATGCAAGAGAATATGCCGATGATACAGAAAGATTTTTTGAAGATTTGAAAAAGGGGGAAAAGATTTCGATTATTCTGGCACCGGCATTTAAGGCGAATTACTATGATGAGTATGAAACCGTGTTGGGCGGATTGAAAGAATTAGGGGTTAATCGTATATTAAGTGCGTCATACGGAGCGGACATTACTACCTGGGCTTACATAAACTATATTCAGAAAAATCAATTTTATGGTGGTATTTCCCAGCCTTGCCCGGCTGTCGTAGGGTATATTGAAAAATATCTTCCGGAATTATTGCCGAAATTGATGCCAATACACAGTCCAATGATGTGCAGTGCAATTTATGCAAAAAAATATATGAACCTGACCGATAAGCTTGCATTTATCAGCCCATGTATTGCAAAGAAACATGAAATTAATGATCCAAATACAAATCATTTTGTGGAGTATAATGTTACGTTTGACCATCTTATGAGATATGTCAGAGAGAATAAGCTTAAAGGAAAGCCGGTAAAGGATGAATTGGAATATGGTTTAGGTGCAATTTACCCTATGCCAGGCGGTTTGAAAGAAAATGTTTACTGGTTGTTGGGAGAAGATGTGTTTATCCGCCAGATGGAAGGCGAAAAACATATGTATGAGTATTTGGAAAAAAATAAAGAACAAATTAAAAAAAGCAAAACTCCATATTTATTTATTGATGCATTAAACTGCAGCGGCGGATGTATATATGGAACGGCAGTGGAAGAAGAGCTGGCAAAGACGGACGATATATACTATACAGTTAACAAAATCAAACAGGAGGGGAAAAAGAAAGGTTCTAAAACAGCCTGGGCAGTTAAATTGACACCGAGGCAAAGATTAAAGAAATTGAATAAAAGTTTCTCCCATTTGAAACTTGAGGATTTTATTCGTCATTACACTGATAAAAGTGAAAAATGCTTGGTAAAACAGCCTACAGAAAGAGAGCTGGATGCAATCTATTGTGAAATGAAGAAAGATGAGGAGGAAAAGCGTCATATAAACTGTGGCGGATGTGGCTATTCTAATTGCAGACAAATGGCTGTTGCCATCTTTAACGGATTTAATTATAAAGATAACTGTGTGCATTATATTAAAGATATCGCATTGGAAGAAAAGACGCAAAATGCCTGTTTGCTACAAGAGATGGAAGAGATTAATGCTCATGAAAAGAGACATCAGGAATCATTATCGGAGCATATAGGGGAGCAATTCATTTCTTTAAATTCCACCGTGGATGGAATGGCAAAAGATTGCGGAAAGAATGCAAAAGACAGTGAGGAAATTTTAGATTCCATTATTGAGGTTAGACAATTTACGGAAACCTTGGGCAAAACCTTATCCAGAATCAGCAGTTTTTTGGATAATCTTGAAAAGAATAATGATGATGTAATCAGTATTGCTAATCAAACCAATCTTTTAGCATTAAACGCTTCCATTGAGGCGGCAAGAGCCGGTGAATCCGGACGCGGATTTTCGGTTGTAGCTGAACAGATTAAGGTATTGGCTGAAAATTCCAAAGAAACAGTTAGTAAAAGCAGTAAGACCAACGTAGATATCAATAGTGCAATCAAAGAATTACTGGATAATGCGGAGGGCTTGTTGAAAATAGTGTGTACAGTGGAGAATAAGGTTAATAATCTGGTAGTTTCCTCTGATGAGATAGTTTCGGCCACACAGATGGTATATGAAGTTACGGAAAATGTACGTGAAAAGCTGTATGAATTAGTCAGGACAGAATAGGTCGGCTCTGTGATCCATTCTTTTGCTTTCCGGTGAAAACACATAAAAATCATATTCCGGCAATATCAGGGCTTGTAATAACCATTGCAGCACTGTATGTCTTTGGAGCAGATAGTTTTTTAATACCGGCAGAGCAATTGAAAAGGGTATGCCGATTGAACAGGTACAGAAGATATTGGGGCACGAGCAAATTGATACAACGCTTAGATACGCTATGGTTAATCAAAATAATGTAAAATTATCTCATAGGAAATATATATCATAAATCAATTGACCTGTAACGCAAAATGCGTTACAATTAAGAAAATGGAGGTGGCATTATGGGAAAAACAACAACATTGAATTTAAGAGTAAATCCTGATGTAAAAGAAAATGCAGAAAACGTACTGGAAAAGTTAGGGATACCGATGGCTACAGCAATAAATATGTATTTAAAACAAATATCATTGGTGGGCGGAATTCCTTTTTCAGTTGTATTGCCTAAAGCCGCTAGTTCTGTGAATGCAGACATGATGTCTGTATCACAAATACATCAAAAATTAGAAAAGGGATATGCAGATATTGAAAAAGGAAATATTGAGGATGCAGCTAGTGCATTCGCGGCATTTAGAGAGAGGCACTAATGAAGCAATATAAGGTTGAAATTACAAGAGAGGCATTGCAGGATATGGAAGATATATATAATTATATTGCCATAGACCTGCTTGCACCGGAAAATGCAATGGGGCAATATAATCGAATTGCCGATGAAATACTGACATTAGATACTTTTCCAGAACGTTTCAGAATTATGGAATCTGAACCAGAAAAAAGCATGGAATTAAGACGAATGATTGTGGATAATTATTCTATATTCTATACGATTCGAGAAGATAAGGTTATTGTGACCGATGTCTTGTATACTGCGTCAGATATTGAGGTACGTTTACGTGGTTTATAAGGTGCATAGAAGCACGTGATTATTTGAATTTGACAAAGGCGTGTGATTGTATGAAAAAGTTGATAGCATCAGTTTTAGCATTGGTTTGTGTGCTTGGTATGATTGGTTGTAACAATAGAAGCATAAATTACATTATTGAAAACAAGCCAAGTGTAACTGGAACTGTTGAAGAAGTGCACGACGATTATATCATCGTATATTCTGAAAAGGCAGATGGTTATCCAAACGGTTCAAACTGGTCAATATCTTTGAATGTGGAGAATAAAGACAGTTATACAGATGTTGTAGTCGGTGATGAGATTGTATTTTATTATGACGGAATTGCTATGGAAACAGACCCATTACAGGTAAGCACAGTATATGCCATTACATTGAAAACTCCAGATGATAGAACTGTAAATGAAACCATCGAAAAAACAGATGTAGAATCTTCGAAAGAAGAAGTTGTTGTTGGTGGTGATCTAATTCCAATGGTGATGGTAAACGGCGAAATATATATGGATACGGGTCACGAAAGTACAGTAGAAGCTCGTTGTGGGATGATGGATGGTGAAATTACATCCGAGGTAGACAGAAGCGAAAAACCAATAAAGGACAATGAATCTAACTTTGGTATCGGATATGGTTATCAATATGGTTCTCATGAAGGCACAATTGAGATTTATATGAATGATAAATGGTGGGTTTTTGCTACAGAAAAAGTTATGGCAAGTAGCGAACTTATAATAGAACCAGTTGCAACCGAACCAAACGATGAACTTCCAGACGAAGAAGCCTTTGTAGTTACAAATGTATTTACAGCTGAAAGTAAGTCATTGTTAGCTGATGATGGATTAACAATTGCAGATATTTTAGGAAGTGATTCATGGAATACGGAAGGTACAACGGATGGCATGAGTAATATTGAAATCACAATCAATGGAGAGACATATAAATAACATTCTGATTGTGGTACATTTAATGATAAAGTAAAACAGCAATATTTATCTTTAGAGGATGCTACCAAAGAAGAAGTAAATGCACTTTTGGCAGAATATATTTCTCTCACAGCAACAGAAGTTCCAGCAGAATAGTTCTAATTAAGTTGAATCGATGAAACTTTCAGCTTTACGCATACTATGTATTTAAAATAGCCTTGTCCTATGTGTATGGATAAGGCTACGCAGACGGCGAATTCAAGTATACCAGTAAAGAGGAACTGATTGATTTTTGTGTAAAACATATGGCAAATGAGGATTGGCCTGCAGAACAGGTTCGAGCACATATGGAAGCAGTGGTACCGAAACTTAATCATTGGAAATAAAATCCTCAAAATTATTTGAAAAAAGTAATTGACAGTAAAAAAAAGGTATGCTACTATAATTAAGCTGTCGCCGAAACAGGAAAGACAGTAGAACCTTGACAAATAAACAGTAATGCAATCTCGAAAATTCTAAAAAGAGCGGACAGAAATGTCCGGGGATAAGGAAGCTTATCCCAAGAGTTTTTGTGAAAACAAAACCAAACACAGTAACCGGAGCTC
>JBJELS010000159.1:0-2277 GCA_051879275.1 Lachnospiraceae bacterium | reverse complement strand
TGATTTCCTTAATATTTTTCCCCTGATAAATCAAATCACAGAGATTATACCTGGGGACCGTTCCAAACATAATTTCAATATTTGCAAGACCAAAATCCGCATCCAGGATAATCACTCTTTGTCCCATTTTCTTGAATTGAATGGCCAGATTGATTGCTGTATTGGATTTTCCCACGCCTCCCTTACCGCTGGTTACGGTAATTACCCGGGCCATTGGTCTTGGCTTTTGCTGCCCTGCTTTGATGATTGCTCTTAAGCGTTCCGCCTGATCCATTTCATTTCCTCTCATCTGCTTATTCGTTACTGCTTAAAATCTGCTTTACTGTAGACTGAGGATTAAAGGGCCGTATATCATCCGGGACATTTTGTCCGCAGGTAACATAGGAGAGGGGAGCCCCTGTATACAGCTTAAGATTAAACAGATTGCCCAACGCTGTTGTTTCATCCAACTTGGTAAAAATCAATTTATAATCCGTTATTTCTTTATAGGCATCTGCAATTCTGATTAAATCCCGATATTTGGTTGTGGCACTTAATACCAGATAAACCTCTTTATCCGTTTTATCTTCCGTACCGTTTAACAAAGCCCTGGTTGACTGCTTCTGTTCCTCATTCTGATGAGAATGGCCCGCCGTATCAATCAGGATGTAATCGTAGGTTTTAAATTCATCAATTGCCTGTGCGATTTCTTCCGGTGTGTAAATAATTCGAAAAGGAATCTCCAGAATACCGGCATAGGTTCTCAGCTGCTCGGCTGCTGCTATCCGGTAGGTATCTGCCGTTAAAAGAGCCACCTTCTTCTTTTCCTCTACGCAGAATTTAGAAGCAATTTTGGCAATGGTGGTGGTCTTTCCCACTCCGGTAGGCCCTATGAAGAAAACGGTTTTCGGCTTTCTCTCCCCTTCCGTAATCAGCTGGGGCTGGCCAAATTTCAAAATCATTTTCTGATAAACAGTGGAAAGGGCAAAATCCAGCTGCATATAAGGAGTGGAATTTTTTTCAATTTCTTCAATAATCTGATTGGCATGAACCTCCTTAACCTCATTGTCAATCATGGTATTGTAAAGGAGCTTCATGAACGTCATGATTTCATCGGACACATTTGAATCTTTAATTTCCTTATCCTCCTCTGACCTGCCGGGCTTTTCTTCTTCCATCCTGATTCTTTTCTCTATCAGACTTTGGAGACTCTCAAGCTTTTGCTCAATTACCTTACCCGTATCCTCCTTGGGCATTGTGTCCCGCAGTACCTCATCCTTTTCCCATATGGAGTCAGGAACTATGGGAGCAGAGGTCTCCTTTTTCGGTGCAAAAGGTGCCGGCGGTCGCTCGCTTTCCTCTTCCAGCGCCACGGTAACCTCCATCAGCGGAGACTTTAAAAAGGAAAACAGTCCCCGAGGTTTTACCTCTTTTGCATTCATCACGACGACGCCTTCTCCCAGCTCCTTTTTCGCCAGCTCTACTGCTTCTCGTTCTGTTTTTGCCTGAAATTTCTTGATAATCATTTTATCCTGAATCCTTTCAGTATTCTATGCCGTAATCATCCCTACCGACTGTAATTCCACATCGGAATCCACTTCATTATAGGAAACAACAATCAAATCCCTGTAATAATCTTCTGTTAGCTTTTTGAAATAAATACGAACGATGGGCGAGGTAATCACAATGGGTGTTTTTCCCATGTTTTCCATCTTCTTCGTTTCTGTTTCCACAGATTTCATAATTGCTCTTGTCTTTTCCGGATCCAGAGACAGGTATGCTCCCTGCTCCGTCTGCTTCACACTCTTCATAATTTCCTGCTCCACTAACGGATCAAGGGTCACCACTGTGGTGGTTTCTCTGGGAGGAAAATATTTACTGGAAATGGCCCGCTTTAAGCTCTGTCTCACATATTCCGTGAGAATATCCGTATCTCTGCTGGTAGAGGCATAATCTGCCAGTGTCTCGAAAATAGTCAGTAAATCTCTGATGGATATTCCTTCCCTTAAGAGATTCTGCAATACCTTCTGTACCTCTCCCAGTCCCAGTACTTTGGGAACCAGCTCCTCCACCAGTGCAGGATTGGTATCCTTCAGGTTGTTGACCAGATTCTGTACATCCTGACGGGTCAAAAGCTCTGCCACATGCTGACGAATGACTTCCGTCAAATGGGTAACGATAATTGAAGGTGGATCCACTACTGTATAGCCCAGACTTTCCGCCCTTTCCCTTTGTCCTTCGGTAATCCAGATGGCAGGCAGATGGAATGAGGGTTCAAAGGTGGGAATACCGGCAATT
>JBJELS010000158.1:0-10834 GCA_051879275.1 Lachnospiraceae bacterium | reverse complement strand
ATGGCTGCCGTTGCCGTCTGCGAAGCTATTGAAGCAGTATCGGAAAAAAAAGCCTTAATTAAATGGGTAAATGATATTTACGTAGACAGCAAAAAGGTTTGCGGTATTCTTACGGAAGCTTCCTTCGGTCTGGAAGACGGCTTTTTGGAATATGCTGTCCTGGGTGTGGGAATCAATGTTTCGCCTCCCAAAGGCGGTTTCCCCCCCGAACTGGAATCAATTGCCTCATCCATCTTTGACCAGCCGCAAAATGATGGAAAAAATCGTCTGGCTGCAGAGTTTTTGAATCGATTTATGGCTCATTATTCCTCACTGGAAAAGGGCTGTTATATTCAGGAATACCGAAACCGCAGCTTCGTTATCGGAAAAAAAATACAGGTAATCCTTCCCCATCAAACCCGGGAAGCTCTTGCCCTGGACGTGGATCAGGACTGTCGGCTTCTGGTGGAATATGAAAACGGGAAAAGAGAATATCTGTCTTCCGGTGAAATCAGCGTAAAGCTTTCCTAAAAATTACACTTATATCCAAACAAAGGAGGAACAAGTTATGTCAACATCAGCATCCGTAAGAATGAAAACACAGGATATGGTCTATATTGCTTTATTTGCCGTTGTAATGGCCATATGCTCCTGGATTTCCATACCGGCTATGGTTCCCTTTACTCTGCAGACCTTCGGTGTCTTTTTGGCAGTAGGTACCCTGGGAGGAAAAAGAGGAAGTCTGGCCGTTCTCATTTATCTGCTGTTAGGAATCGTAGGCCTCCCCGTTTTTTCCGGCTTTTCCGGCGGTTTGGGATACCTGATGGGAAATACCGGCGGCTATATCATCGGCTTTTTATTTTCCGCACTGGTGATGTGGGCAATGGAACGTATTCCGGGAAAAAGGAAATGGGTACTGCCTCTTTCCATGCTTCTCGGCCTGCTGGTCTGCTATCTGTTCGGGACAGTATGGTTTGTCAGCGTTTATACCAAAAATGTGGGAGAGATTGGTGTGTGGACCGCCCTAACCTGGTGTGTATTTCCTTATATCATTCCCGATTTGGTTAAAATCCTGCTTGCCCTTTCCATCTGTAGACGGCTTGCTTCTGCCATTAAGCTTAGCAGTACTTCTATTTACCAAGGATAACCGACCTGGCTCCCATGACCTCCAGCTCTGCTGCGTCATGGGTCACCAGAAGCACTGTTTTTCCCTTACAGCGTACTTTGGTATCTTCCATGACCAGCTCCTTCGTTTTCTCATCTAAGCCTTTAAACGGCTCATCTAAAAACAGCAGCTCATATTCGCTGAGCAGTGCCCGCAGAATAGCCACTCTCCTGCTCATTCCCCCGGATAATTCCTTCACCGGCTGGCGGATACACCGGGAAAGTCCTACAGCTGCCATTGCCGCTTCAATTTCACTGTCCCTCAGCCCGGGATTAGTTAGACGGATATTGGTCAGGGCAGTAAGATTCCGGCATAATCTGTCTTCCTGAAAAACTGCACTTTTTTTACAGTCAGTCCCCAAAATCTCTCCCTCGTCCGGCTGACAAAGCCCCATCAGCATACGAAGAAGGGTGGTTTTTCCAAAACCGGAGGGGGCCATGATTCCGGTAATTTCTTTTTCCGGAAAGGTTATCGAAAAATGCTCAAAGATTTTTTTCTCACCAAAGGCTTTGCTCACCTGGTTTAATACAATATCCATTTTATCTCCTACCTTCTCTCCCAGACTCTGTCAGCCCTGTCCAACAGCCAAAGAACCCACCTTTCAAACAGAAGACTGACCACTACGATTACCAATGTCCATGCCAGTAAATCTGCCGTGTCCAGATAAACCTTTGCCTGCTGCAGTCTTTCGCCTATAGAGCCCTTGGGCATACCAATGACTTCCGCCGCAATTCCCGATTTCCAGCACAGCCCCAGCCCTACACTGCAGCCGGCCCGTAAATAAGGCATGAGCTGGGGTAAATAAATATAGCGGATTCTCCTTCCCTGAGGAATGGAAAAGACCTCTGCCATTTCCAGAAGCTCTCTATCCGTTTCCATGATTCCATTTAATACATTGGTATAAATCACAGGGAAAACCATAAGAAAGGAAATGAAAATGGATAAATTGCGGGATGACAGCCACACCAGAGCCAAAATAATGAAAGAAGCTACCGGCACTGTTTTGCTGAATAAAATAAGGGGTGCAAGGAGCTGTCTTACCGGACGAAAGCGTGATGAAAGCGCCGCAAACAGGCCTCCTGCCAGCAGTGCCGAAAAAAATCCTCCTGCAATTCTGATTAAAGAATAAGCTATGGATTTCCAAAAACCGCTTTCTCCCATCAGCTCAAACAGCCTGAGCACTACTTTTACGGGGGAAACCAGTAAAATATCACTGTTTAAAGCCATACTGACCAGCTGCCAGACAAGCAGCCAGATCAGTACAGCCCATAACCGTATATCCTGATTTTTTTCTCTTTTATTCATGGTCATTAAGGCAAATAATAAAAGTCATCTGCCGGCAGCGCTCCTCCCACAGACTTAGGATTTTGATCAAATAAAACCGAAAGATATCCGGATAATTTTTCCTTCATTTCCGTACCGTCTATGAAGGTAATATTGCAATAGGGAATCGCCTTTTCGGCCACCTCTTCGGTAACAATCTCATATTTACCCACCAGCTTAGCTCCCTCAGCGGTATTTTCATTTACAAACTGTACAGACTGCTGATAATGCTCAAGAAAAGCGGCTACAGCCTCAGGATGACTTTCGGCAAATTCCTTTCTTACTACTACCACTCCCGTCAGCAGGGAAGAGGGAGCAGCACTATTCTCCTGCAGCTTTTCCCACTCCTGAGTCAGATCCATAATTACCCGGATATTCTCATTTTTCATCTGTGCCGTAGTAACAAATGGCTGGGGAAGCATGGCAACAGCCTCTTCATCTGCCAATAATGCAGTAAGACATTCCGCATGCTCACTCTTCCATTCTATGGTTACCTCTGTTTCAGGATCGATTCCGTTTTCCTGCAGAATATAGTTCAGGGCATATTCGGGAGTCGCTCCTTTTCCGCTGGCATAAATGGTTTTTCCCTTAAGCTCTTCTACTGTGGCAATGTCTCCCTGATTTCCCAGAAGATAGAGTACTCCCAGGGTATTGATTGCCATTACCTGTACCTGGCCTTCGGTATTATTATAAAGTACAGAAGCTAAATTGGCAGGAACAGCGGCAATATCCACTTCCCCCTTGACCAGCATGGGAGTAACCTCATCTACTGCTGCGGCAATGGAAAACTGATACTGATTATCCGCTGTATTGCCCTGTTCATTCTGATCCATAAAGTATACCATTCCCATAGCCGTAGGACCTTTCAGGGCAACAATATTTACCTGAGCAGGTTCGGCGGCTGTCTCTTCCTGAACCATTGTCTCCATCTGTGTTTCTTCAATGGCTTCTGTTGTGATCACGGCTTCCGCCTCCACAGCTTCTGTACTCTTCCCGGTGCTGCCGCATCCGGTAAGCATTCCTGCAATCATCGCAAGGCTGCATAAGCCTAATATAAATTTTTTCATTTTTTCTCCTCCATTCTATTATATCATTGGAATATGTATAAATCACTTCATATCCCCGTGGGCTGATACAGCAGACTTTCCAGGCGTTGTGTATCCAGAATCCTGATCCGGTTTCCTCTGATTCTAATAATCTTCTGCCTCTGCAAAAGGGAAAGTTCCCGAAAAAGTGCAGAACGGCTTACCCCCAGTCTGCAGGCCAGATCCTCCCTGGAGCCTTTCAGTTCGATTTCCGCCTCTCCCCTTTGCTCTTCCAGCAAAAAAGCCAGCAGCTTTCCCCGGCAGGATTGCATCGTCAGTAAACCGATTCTGTTTAATAAAAACTGGATTTTTTTATTGCATAGCCGAATATACTGCCTGAGCATTTCCGGATTCTTTTCCAGCTCCTCCAGAAGTACTTTTTTGGAAATAAAGAGAAGCTTCGTTTTTTCACTGCATCTTAATACGGTTTCCAATCCATAGCCCTCAAGAAGATTGCAAATACCGAAGCAGTCCCCTTCTTTTAGAGAATTTAGCTGAATATCCTTTCCGTCAATGGAAACACAGTAGACATCTATTTGTCCTGCTACAATAATCCCTACAGAAGGTATCCCCTTCGGACAATCGTTAACCATCTGCCCGGGATAACATTCAATGACTCTGTCCCCTGTGAGCTTTTCCGGCCAAAAAGCCGTTTCCTGCAAAAACAGTTCGATTCTTTCTTTTTCCAAAGCCCCTCCTATTCTGAAAAGTCTGTCCTACTGTATTTTGAGTTAGATGTGTCTAACATCATTTTAATTATACCCGTCCGGCTTTTTGACGTCAAGAAAAAAACTTTTTTCCAAAAGTCTCATTTGATACTGACAAGCAGAGATCAGACTGGTAAGATTCGACTAACTATGAAAGGAGGAAGGCTATGCCTCAAAAGATTATTCTTCTCTCCGGTGCCTCTGCTGTGGGAAAAACTACCGTTCTAAAGTCACTAATTCCCCTGCTTGATGCTGCCGGAAATGAACTGTGCATTTGTAAAATTGACTGCCTGAAAACTCAGGATGACCTAGTCTATAAAGCCCTGAAGGTCCCTTGTGTAGTAGGCCTAAGCGAAGATATATGTCCCGATCATTTTCTGGTTTCCAATCTGCCGGAGCTGTGGGGCTGGGCTGATACGCTCCAACGAAAAACCCTTGTGATTGAAACTGCCGGGCTTTGCCACCGCTGCTCTCCTGCCACCGAAGGAATGCTTGCAGGCTGCGTTTTGGATGCCACCGCCAGCTGCCGGGCCTTAAGCCAGCTCGGCCCTATGCTGACCCGGGCGGACTTTGTTGTATTGACCAAAATTGACTTAATCTCCCAGGCTGAACAGGAAATTATTCTCTGGAAGATTCGTGAAGAAAATCCTTCTGCTGCCCTTTTCCCCGTAGATGCCCCGGCCGGATATGGAGCCGATCTGTTGGCCTACTGGCTGAAAAAGCAGTCTCATCGCTATTCCTATGAGGGAGATAAGCTTCGCCATACCATGCCCAGCGGGGTCTGTTCCTATTGTGTGGGTGAGCAGCGGGTAGGCAGTGACTATCAGCAGGGTATTGTAGGAAAAATTGATTTTGGGGAGGTACTGCCATGCAATCCATAACCATTCTCAGCGGCCACAATAAGCTTGGACAACCGGAAAGCTTTTCCTCCCTGACCCTGAATCGTGGGGAGCTGTATACCATCGTCGGCAATACCGGTTCCGGCAAAAGTCGGTTAATTAAGGATATTGAGCAGCTGACCTTTGCGGACTCCATAACCGGAAGAAAAATCCTGCTTAATCATGAGGCTGTTCCCATGGAAAAGCGGCAGGAGTATGCAGCTAATCTGATTGCCCATCTGGGCCAGAATATGCGTTTCGTTCTGGATGCAACAACAGAAGATTTTCTTTTGCTGCATACCCAATGCCGTCAAAAAAACATCTCTGCCCGGGAGGTGCTCCAGCTGGCTAATCATATCACGCCGGAGCCTATCCTGGAAAAGCAAAAGCTGAATCAGCTTAGCGGAGGGCAGACCAGAGCACTGATGATTGCAGATATTGCACTAATCTGCGACAGCCCCATCGTCCTTATTGATGAAATTGAAAATGCCGGTATTGATAAGGAGAAAGCCTTCTTTTATCTTACCCGGCAGGACAAGCTGGTATTAGTGGTTACCCACGATCCCCATACTGCCCTTATGGCAAAAAAAAGAATTATCCTTGAAAAAGGCGGCATTACAGCTATCCGACATCGGACACCAAAGGAAGAGGAAGTTTACCTGCAGCTTGACCGAACCTATAAGCTGCATCAACAATATCAAAATTTACTGCGAAAAGGAGAAGCTCTGTTATGAAACATGTATTACTCTACTGGAATCATATCTGTATCCTGCACAAACAGGAAAAAGCACACCTGGAAAAGCTGGCAAAGCAGCTTCTGGACGAGGGAATCGATTTGGAGGTACGGTATTTTGGTATGGGATATCCCATGCACCTTTCCGAGTATCTGGCAAAGGAGGATTCCCTCCTTCCGGATATCCTGGTTTCTGCTGATCTGGAGGTATTTGAAGATCCACGGATTTTTCAGCGTTTTTCAAATTCCCTCCTTCCGGCAGCCCAATGGCTGCCCCTGCACAAAAATGAGGCTCTTAAATCCATATGGCGGAATGAATACCTGCTTCCCATCCTCTCCATCCCTCTGGTTTATTATACCTGTGAACCGGAGTGCTGCCAAAATCAACCTCTGCACGAAAGAAACGGTCTGGCTATTGGCGGAATAAATAACTCCGTCATCAAAACAGCAGTTAAGGCTCTGTGGGAAAGACAGGGAAAAGCCTCTGCCGCTTCCTTTTTAGAACGCTGCCAAGCTGCTGATATGCCTATTGGTGCCTACGGACTGGTAAGGCATAAAAAAGCGACAACAGCCCTGGTTCCTTCTCTCTACGCCCTAAGAGCAAATGGAGAGGACAGCTTTTTGGAACAGCCCTTGGAGGGTCCTATGCTGCTTCCCTCTTTTTTAGCCGCCAGGAATACCCTGACCCCAGAGCTTGCCCAAAGAGTGACTGAAGGGATTCTCTCTCCCCAGCTATGTGATTTTTACGCTCAAAACGGGGATTTAATTATGCACATTGAAGGCTCTGCCTTGCGCAGCCGCCAGGAATCTGCCTGCTATCTGACTCCTTCTGCCACCTGGCTTTCCGGTCTTGATCCCCGGGAATTTGATGCCCTCTATCAGGAGAAGCTTCCCCAGGCCAGGCTGAACTTTGAACCTTTCTGACCCCGACAGCAACTGTCAGTTGACAAATTTCAAAGTCTGCTTTCTGGTCTCCATCCGTTTTCTCTGCTAATATGTAATTGTTCCAATAAAATAAACGCTCAAAGTAAAGCACTTTGAAATGGAGGTAAAGATGATATTAGCAGATAAGATTATCGAAGAAAGAAAACGTAATGGATGGAGTCAGGAGGATTTGGCAGAAAAATTAGGAGTGTCCAGACAGTCCATATCCAAGTGGGAGGGGGCACAGTCCATCCCTGATCTCAATCGCATCCTTCAGATGGCAGAGCTGTTCAGTGTATCTACAGACTACTTATTAAAAGAAGAGGTCAAAAAAGAAAGGGAACCTGCATCACTTTCTGAATCCATAGAATCAGTGAAAGGATTACGCCATGTGAGTATGGAGGAGGCATCGGATTATATCAGGCTGCAGGAAAAGATTGCTCCCCTTGTTGCTCTGGGTGTATCCTTATGTATAGCCTCTCCTATCCTTCTGCTTATTTTGAGCGGCCTGGCAGAGAGCAGGATGTTTGGCATTTCAGAAAATCTTGCAGTAGGACTGGGTATAACAATTCTTCTAATCATGGTTTCCATAGCAGTCTTTATTTTCATTCAATGTGGTTCCGAAACCAAAAAATACGAATTTCTGGATACCGTAGAAATCGATACTGCCTATGGCGTTGATGGTATGGTCAGAGAGAAAAAAGAGACCTTTTCAGGAAAATTCCGTCTAAATATTGCCTTCGGCGTAGTTTTATGTATACTGTGCTCTGTTCCTCTGCTAATCGGCAGCTCACTTACGGAAGAAGAGTATGTCCTTACTGCTATGGTGAGCCTTCTGCTTCTTATTGTTTCTTTTGCCGTAAATCGGTTTGTGAATGTAGGTATAATCAATTCCTCTTACGAAAAATTGCTTCAGGAGGGGGATTATACTCCCGGAAAGAAGAAATCAGCTCCCCTAATAAACCGGATAGCCGGCATTTACTGGCTTGTTGTCCTTGCCATCTATCTGGCCTGGTCCTTCTCTACCATGAACTGGCAGATCACCTGGCTTGTATGGCCCATTGCGGGAGTGTTGTTTGGTGCTGTTGTTATCATAGTAAAGATAGTAATTAAGGCAGAGGATTGAGAAAATTTTGTTTGAAACAGAAGCTACAGCTCCTGACTATCTAACAGAATCGTAAAGGGGCCGTCATTTAAAAGCTCTATCTTCATATCGGCACCAAACTCCCCCTGCTCTACCCTGACGTTCTGCTTCTTACATTCCTCTATGATATATTCATACAGGGTCTTTGCCATATCCGGTGCACCCGCCTTCATGAAGCTTGGCCGGTTACCCTTTCTGCAATCTGCATAAAGGGTAAACTGGCTGATTAAAAGAAGGCTTCCTCCCACATCGGATAAGCTCAAATTGGTTTTTCCCTGTTCATCCTCAAAAATACGAAGTCCAATCAGTTTTTTGATCATTTTATCCGCAATCTCCTTCGTATCCTCCCGACAGACTCCAATCAGTACCAAAAAGCCTTTTTCAATGGCCCCGAGCTGCTTTCCCTCTACTTTTACCGAAGCCCTGCTTACCCGCTGAATCACAAAACGCATTTTCCTTCTCCTTTAACTCATCAAAATTTATTTCAGTGTAAGGCATGGTATTTATATCGTCAATAATAATGTGTCGTTTATCTTTTTCTCATAAAATTTCACCTACTTTTAAAAAATGAGTTGACAAAATATACCCGGAATGATAATATCTATTTCGTGGTTTAGAACAAGGTTACAAACTTTCGGGATGTGGCTCAGGTGGTAGAGCGCTACTTTAGGGAAGTAGAGGCCGCAGGTTCAAGTCCTGTCATTCCGATTAAAAAACAAATAAGGCCTTCCGAAATTTTCGGAAGGCCTTATTTGTTTTTTAGCTGACTCCCGTTCTTATCTATCCTCTCCTCCTTACACAAAAAGGAGCCAGACAGGTTACAGACCTCTCAGCCTGTTTCCTTATCCGGCCCATCCTTTCTGCTTAATTCAGCAGTGCACCTTCCAAATCAGCCAACATGGTATCCAGTGCCTGAATACCACCGGTGGAAGTATACCAAACATTAGCATGCTCGATGAAATAAACGATCTTTCCATCCTTATATACATCCAGTTCCTTAATCAGATCATTTTCGATTACTTCTCTTGCACCCATAACCTCTTCATCGGATGCTCCCGTTGCCGTACTTCTGTCTAAAACGAACATATACTCAGGATTCAGGGTAATAATCGTTTCCCATGAAGCCTCTTCACCATGAGTAGCCTTTTCCACCTCACCTACAGTTTCTCCCAGATTATTTGCTCCCAGCTCTCTGGCAATAATATTCAGCTGAGATTGGGTATCCAACAGTCCTAAAGCATTACTGTTATACATGGAAAGAAGAACATCCTTTCCTTCAAGTACAGTTCTCAGTGCATCGATTCTTTCCTGGAATCCTTCCATTTTGGCATCAATCTCATCTTCTTTTCCAAACATGGAAGCTATGATTTTAGCATTGTCTACCGTACTCTGAACCACACCCTTTTCATAATTCACTTCCAGAAAAACAACCGGTGCGATGGCAGAAAGGTCACTATATATGGATGAAAGTCTGCCGCCAATAAAAATAACATCCGGTTCACAGGCTGCTACCTTCTCCAAATCTGCCGTTTTTACGGTACCCAGATTCATAATCCTTCCATCAGAATCATCAGGATTATAGTCCGTAAGATACTCGATGGTTACCGCAGCACTGCCCACAATTCTGTCACCTAGACCTAAAGAGTCAAGGATATCTAAAGCAGGCATATCCAAAATAGCAATCCTCTGAGGATCATAGGGAACCTCTACTTCTGCCGCTGTCCGTTCTCCATTCAACGCAGTAATGGTGATTGTGGCGGGCTTTTCTTCTTCGGCTTCAGTTTCTGCAACGCTGACCGTTTCCTCAGCTTGCGTGGCCCCGGTTTCGGTACTGCTTCCGCAGGCAGTAAGACCAAACAACAGCATGGCTGCCATAGTTAATCCAATAAATTTTTTCATGTTTATTTACTCCTTTTCTTTTTTCTATGTAAATATCCGGTTATTCCGAATAATTACCGCCTCTTAATAGTAAACAGAAAGTGGTTTTCCACCCACACGAATGATTTCAAAATCCACCTTGTAAATCTCAGAAAGGGTTTCCTTGTTGATTACCTCCTCCACCTTGTCAAACTTGGCAATTTTACCATCCACAAGTGCACAGATATAGTCTGAATAAAAGGCTGCATAGTTTATCTCGTGCAGTACCAGAATCACCGTTTTTCCCAGTTCATCACAAAGCCGTCGAACGGTTCGCATCATATTGGAAGCATGATAAATATCCAAATTATTGGTGGGTTCGTCCAACAGCACATACTCTGTATCCTGGGCAATCACCATGGCAATATAAGCTCTCTGCCTCTGCCCTCCGGAAAGCTCATCGATAAAACAGTCCTCAAATTCCTGCAGTTCCATATAGGCAATAGCCTTGTCGATCATTCTCACATCTTCTGCAGTAAGTCTGCTCCCGGAATAGGGGAAACGACCGAAGGCCACCAGCTCCCGCACCGTCAGCTTCATCTGCACATTATTGTGCTGAGTTAATATGGCCAGCTTTTTTGCCAACTCCTTACTGTTCCATTTGGAAAGATCCTTATCCTCAAAGTGGATAACTCCTGAATCCTTGGCAATAAGTCTGGAAATCATTCCCATAACCGTGGATTTTCCTGCGCCGTTAGGGCCAATCAGGGATAAAATTTTCCCCTTGGGTATTTCAAAGCTGACTGAATCCACTACTGTTTTCCCATCATATTTTTTAATCAAATCGGTTACATTCATTAATTAAATCCCTCCTTTCTTAACCAGCAGCAAATAGAGGAAGTAGATGCCACCGCCTATGGTAATGAAGGTACTTACGGGCACTGCATAGCTGAACACATGCTGAGAAATCAACTGTCCTGCAATAATGGACAGCATTCCCATCAGTGCCGCTCCGATAATCAGATGGCTGTGCTTATGG
>JBJELS010000157.1:0-2325 GCA_051879275.1 Lachnospiraceae bacterium | reverse complement strand
CGCAACAGACACTGTTTCGTCATAATGAAGAGGGGTTAAATCAGCCGGCTTGTAATGTAAAATAGAAAGAAATAGTTTTATGGCAAACAAGAGTAAAAGGAACAAAAGAGCAGACAGTATTCCTATTTTCAGCTTAAAATGCTCGTTAAGAAAATGAGTTGTTTTCATGCCTTCCCCCATTTTAATCAGACGTACATAATGTGGCTATAGAATACCATAAGCAGAAGAGGTATGCAAAATAAGATTAGTTCTTATTGATAGAGAAGGGAAAATAGAGGATAATAAAGGCAGTAGAAATAGAATCAGCTTAAGGAGGATCATAGCCAAAGATGATAAGTGCATATGCCCGGTATAAGAACAGACGGATATTGCAAATGCTGTTGTTGCTTTGCACAATGCTTGTATTTACTGCCTGTAATAAAAATACTACGGATAAAGAGGCAGTAACAATAAAAGAACTGGAAGAAGCATCAGATGAAAGTGAAGAACACGAAACAGGGGAAGCTCAGGAAGCGGAAAAAGAAGAGGCACCCCAAAGACCTTCCAGGGAAGAAGTGTTAGCCATGAGGCAGGCTGTTACCAAAGGAATGAGTGAGGAAGAAATTGCCCGCATAACCGAGAATATTAAAGTAGCTAATTTAACGATGGAAAAGGCATATCTGTATGACAGTCTTTTTGAACGCTTGGAGGATCCGGAGGACTTATATTGGAACTATGTGGATCAAAAAGGAGAGATACAGATAGGCTGGGATGTATCAGAAAAACCGTATGTGGCGGCATCCGGCTTAAGTCGGCGTGAATGGGGAGAAAAATACGGCAAGATTTATGTGGAGCAAGGGACAATAGGAGTATTTGTAAATGCAGTTACCCAAAGAGGTGAGGAGGAAATGTTGCTGTTCCCCAATATGTATTTAGGGCTAATTGATTATCCATATTATGATAAAGACAGTGGGAAAACAATTTATGAGTGTAAATTGATTAAATTTTATTAAAGCAATCTAGAAATGGCGATTTATTGATATAATGCATGGAGGATTGATAAAAGTATATAAATGATTTATCTTCATATATAAAACCAACGTGACACTAATTTACCATAACCACTCCCCTCACTTAGCATTAATTTACCATAAGGGGAACAAAGTTATGCGGTTTTCAGCCACTTTTACCCCCAAAACTAAAGTAACAATAACTTGACATAAGAGGGCTGGGGGGCATTGTGTTTACGCGAGAGTCTTCCGAGATAATATCATTGTTTTTTTGCAGTATTATGTTTAATAAAATTGACAAAATGATATAAAGTGTTTATTATATTAAACATAATGGGGAATGGATATGAGTAAAAAAACAGTTGCGGTTATGCCGGAGACAAAAAGAATTTTAGAAACTATGGGTGAACAGATCAAAATGGCCAGATTACGACGTAATCTGGCTACAGAATTAGTTGCGGAAAGAGTCGGAATCAGTCGAGCTACTTTGTGGGCTGTAGAAAAAGGAACACCAACAGTTTCAATAGGAACTTATGCAGCTGTATTACATGCTCTTGGTGGAATGGATAAAGACTTTGAATTAGTAGCTAAAGATGATGAATTTGGAAGAAGACTTCAGGATTTAAATATTCAGTCTCGGCAAAGAGCCAAAAGGAGCAGGTAAGGTATGGCAGATATTGAAAAAGTATATGTATATGAAAACTGGAAAAGTGATGAGCCGCATAGAATTGGAACATTATATGTGGAAGGTGCAAAAGGAAAAGAGATTATTTCATTTGAATATGATCAATTGTGGCAAAAAAGAAGAAAGAAAACCAAAACGATTAACAGAGCTGGATTTTTTATTGGGTGAATATGATGAAACAAGAATGGGCGGGGTGAGATTCAACAAATCGGAAGGCGACCCATTTTGTCCAATGAAAAAGAATTAGCGACTCCACCTTGGACAACGCTCCGTAAGCTGGAGTCCGCATCCCTGGCTTTTGAAAGAAATGATGATGGAATGGAAGAAAAATGGTTGAAGCAATTAAAGAACTGGCAAAAATTAGCGAAAAAATATGGCTTGAGCAGAGGCGACATGGAAAGAATGGCTCCGGCATTTGATATGGAATACAAAGGTTGATACAGGCTTTTAAAATATTGAGACTTCCGGCCAAAGTTCACAGGTCGGATGAATTTTGCAATTATAGGGCTGCATCAGATTAAAGCTTTTGACGAACAGTAATATAAGCTCGCATTAGAGGAAATAAATAACCTTCAAAGATTCTATAAAGTAAGGCAGGAAAAGATTGTAAAAGCAAAACAGCAAGGAGGTAAAAGATGTACCAGCCATCAG
>JBJELS010000156.1:0-2327 GCA_051879275.1 Lachnospiraceae bacterium | reverse complement strand
AAGCCCAGGAATTTGATAATACCAATATTCACTGAAGGATGAAGACGAAGTCCCCCCTTGTAAGGCCCGATTGCGCTGTTAAACTGAACACGATATCCGGTATTTACCTGTACCTGTCCCTTATCATCTACCCAGGGAACACGGAACATGATCTGTCTCTCCGGATTAACCATTCTCTCCAGTAAAGCATCTTTTCTGTATTCCTCTTCATTGGCTTCCACAACCACACGAAGAGACTCCAAAACCTCTTTTACTGCCTGATGGAATTCCGGCTGTGCCGGATTCTTTGCTACTACTAACTCAATTACCTCATCAACGTAAGACATCCTTCATATCCTCCTTTTTTTGAACGTTTATTTGCTCCTTTCAGATAAAATCCTGCAATTTTACCTAAAAATGGGCATGGCAGTTTCCCCCCTACCATGCCCGACGCCTTTGTCTTGCCCGTTCATTGTATAATAATTTTTTTTCCTATGCAATACTTTTTGCATTAAATTGGAAATTTTTTTGTATACAGGTATTTTAGTATTAATATTCAACACCAATTCCTATAAATACTTCTTATATTCCTCCAGATTTCGATTTTCCATGTGCATCAGTTCATTTGCCAGCTCCATAGATTTCTCTTCTCCGTTGGGATTATGGTTTAGAGTCTTTGTCAGATCCAGAATCCCCATATTGCTTCCTTTAATCATTAATTCGGCAATATGGCTGGTAGAGGTGTTAAACAGCGTGTTTCCGGTAATTCCGCCAACCAGCATCATCTGCTCCAATCCACCGGCCTTCTTTGGCTCTATCTTTGCCTCCTGCAATCCTGAAACAGCCTTCTCGTGGATATCTGCATACTGTCTGTTAGTCTTTTCCAGCAAAAGGGCCAGCTCATTCTCATAAACTTTAGGCTCAATAGTTTCAATTGCCTTCATCGCCATCTCCGTATTCTTCTGTACACTTTTATAGATTGCAATATCATCCTTATTCATTCTTATTCCCCCACTCTTCTATTCTGATCGTATAATAAAAAATCCCGACTACAAACAGTATTTCATCTGCAGTCGGGTTTCATACTTGGCAATTTATTCTACGTAATCGGATTTAACGTAGGCTTCACCATCATTATATTTAATTTTTGTCCAGCCGTTAGACATTTTCTCTATAATCTCTACGCTGCTTCCGGCTTTCAGCTGTCCCAGCTTTTCTCCATCTGTACCTGCCGTTTTTCTCACATTAACGGTATCGGTGAGGGTTCCTTGGGTTGTGGACTGGGTTGAGGCAGTGCTTACACTCTCCTCTTCCTCCGAGGCCTTCACTTCATCGGCAGCAACCGTCATGGTTTCTTCAGGCTCCAGAAATTCACTCTTAATATATCCTTCCTTACCTTCAAATTCCACCTTTGACCAACCGTTCACCTTTTCCTCAAGAAGAACCAGTATCTGTCCTGCCGTTGTCCTGCCGATCCGATCAGCCTCTATACTGTCGGAGCTTCTTACATTTACCACCTCTGTAGCCTTTACCTTAGTCACGACAACGATTTCTTCCACCTCAGGCTCCGTCTCCTCTTCAAGAGGGGCATTCTCTGCCTCCTTCTCCGCAAGAGCCAGACCCACCGTAGCTTTCAGCTCATCCTCAAGTCCTAATAAAAAGTTTCTTAATTCTTCATTTGCAGTCAGTACCTCATTGTATTGAACCTGTACCGTATTATACAAATCAATCACATCATTATGGGCGGTAACCGCCTTAATGTAATCCAGGGTCTCCTGTTCCACATCCTCATTAATAAACCAGCTGCCATCCTCCTTCTGGCAGACATAAAGTGTATTAACACCGGGAACGGTAATATCGTAATCATACAGCTTAACCTCGTACTGTGCATATGCAACCAGAGTATTTTCCTCCGGTCCCTTTTTCGTATATACCGTAATCACCGGATAGGCTTCCAGATACTTACTCTTTTCCCGGATAATAATTTCTTCCTTATCATCTATACTGCTTTTTATCTTTCTTATGGTATCAATATCACTGTCAGCCAAAGCCTGATAATACTGCCTAATCAGATTGTTTACTTCCGGATAAGCATCCTTCTCCAATGCCTCTTCAGGAATAGTCAGTATCTCCTCTGCAGCATCCGTGCTGCTTTCTTCCGATACCACTACAGAGACGGTAGCCGAATTTTTCTCAGCCATAGTTCCCATAATCAATGCGACGATCACAACGATCAGAAAAACGCTGATGATACTGATTACTTTTCCGTTCTCTTTGCACATCAGGAGCAGATTAGTTAAATGAACCTTAAGATAGCTGAGAGTTCCTTTAACCTTATCCTTCCAGCT
>JBJELS010000155.1:0-2334 GCA_051879275.1 Lachnospiraceae bacterium | reverse complement strand
GTTCCTCCTATGGAAGCAACTCCGCCTGCCATAGAAGTTCCGCCCATGACGCAGCTGGCGATAGCTTCGTTGTTGTAGGTATCGCCCAAACCGGGCTGCACAGTGGAATAAGCACCCACAAAGAAGATTGCCGCAATACCCGCCAGCATTCCGCAGAGGATATATGCCAACGCTTCCCACTTTCTTACGTCCACACCGGAAAGACGAACCGCTTCCTTATTGCTTCCAAGACAGAGAATATAACGTCCTGCTTTAGTTTTATTTAATACAACAGCACAAATAATGGAAGCAGCAATAAAAATAATCAGCCCGGTGGGAATGGTGCTGCCGCCCGAGGTAATTTTAACCAGGCTTCTATACCAACCATTGGCTTCTGTCGCCTGGGGCCAGCTCACGGACTGTGTTTTCGTAAACACAGAGCCAATCCCCTTGGCCAGCATCATGCTGGCCATAGAGGTAATAAAGGACGGCATATCCCAATAAGCAACCAGGTAACCATTTAACAGACCAAACAGGGTTCCTACGATAATGGATATTAAAAGGCAAACCCCCAGGGGAACCCCCATTTTTGTCAGTGCATAACCGGAAATCAAAGCCGAACAGAACATAACCGGGCCAATGGAGAAATCGATTCCTCCGGTAGCAATAACAAAGGTAACTCCCAGAGCCAGAAAGCCCAGAAAGTAGGTATAATTCAATGCACTGTAGATACGGGAAATATTGAAGAAAGATGCTCTTCCCATAACCGAACACATTACACCAAATAAAATATACATCAGCACCAGAACACCCGAAAGGACAATCCGGTTAAAACCGATTTTTTTGATGATTGGGTTTTGTTTTATCTTTTCCAATTTTTTTCCTCCCAACAATACATGGTTACTTATTTAATCGTTTTATACATGGGACCATAAGCCTGACACGCTCTGTAATCCTGTCCCTCTTTATCCATTCCAAAAGCATTCCATGCGCTGGGTCTGAAGATTTTCTCCTCCGGTACATTATGCATACAAACAGGGATTCTCAATATAGAGCAAAGGGTAATCAAATCCGCACCAATATGTCCATAAGAGATTGCTCCATGATTAGCTCCCCAGTTATTCATCACATCGTAAGCTGATTTGAAAGCACCCTGACCGTTAGTTCTGGGTGCAAACCATGTGCAGGGCCAGGTATAATCAGTTCTCTTCCACAGCTTATCGGAAACTTCTGCCGGAAGCTCCAGAGTCCATCCTTCAGCGATCTGAAGAACAGGTCCCAGGTTCTTTACCAGATTCAATCGGATCATAGTAGCCGGCATTTCTGCCTTAGTTTCAAATCTGGAGGAATAACCGCCTCCACGGAAGTAACCCAGATCTGCGTAGTTCCAGCTGGTATTTGCCATAATGGCATCCTGATCCTCTTTAGTCACCTCATACCAGGGCTTCATCACAGAATTTCCCTCTGCATCCTTAGCCCCTCCATTGGCATCCAGACAGCAGGCTCCGGAATTGATCAGATGGATGAATCCATCCGCTTCCTTAGCCTTACCGGTAAGCTCATATCCGGTAGCCTTTTTTACTGCCTCAGGACTCCAGTATGTACGCACATCAGCAAACATCTGTGCCCGATTGGTCAGCAGCTTCATAAACAACATACCAAGACCGTTTAATACATCATTTTCCGTTGCCAGAATATAGGGCTCTCTCGCTCCGTTCCAGTCAAAGGAAGTATTTAACATTGCTTCCGGGAAGTCACAGTTAGGATAGAAATCTGTCCACTGTCTCTGTCCCTGGAATCCTGCCGCAATGGCATTATGGCCAACCTGCTCTTCTTCAAAGCCTTCCGGAAGGTTGGGATTGCCGTTCATCAAATCCTTGATGATTACCATCATCTTAACTACAAACTCCCAATCTGCATCCTTCTCTTTACGGCTTCTTTGCATATTCTCCGGATTCTTGTCAAAGCCTTCAATACACTTCTCTCTGGCCCACGCTAAAGCCTTCTCATATTCGGCATGGTCATAGATTCCTTCTGTCATTCGGCGGATAATTTCCACCTCATCTACAGACTCTACACGCATGCCCAGATATTCTTCAATAAATTCAGGACTGATAATGGAACCACCGATACCCATACAGATAGAACCGATCTGTAAATAGGATTTTCCACGCATGGTGGCTGCTGCCACCGCTGCACGTCCAAAGCGTAAAAGCTTTTCTTCCACATCTGCCGGAATAGAGGTGTCATCTGCTGCCTGTACATCGTGACCGTAAATACCAAAAGCAGGAAGCCCCTTCTGACTATGGGTTGCCAGTACCGAGGCCAGATAAACCGCACCCGGTCTTTCCGTTC
>JBJELS010000154.1:0-2340 GCA_051879275.1 Lachnospiraceae bacterium | reverse complement strand
AGCAGTGGATTGGCAGCAAGATGTGTCGCTACAAGCTGCTCAAGGAGCAGAACCTTGAACTGGGAGATTTGCGTTTTCCGGAAAGAAAGGAATGCGGAATCCGGGTGGCTGACGGTGGCTGGCACTTTGGCTACATGGGGGGAAAAGGAGAGAAGGATATCCGTAAGCGGGTACAGGATAAGGTGGTTTCCGCTGCCCATCAGGAATATAACAGCAAGGAAGTACTAAACGATGCTGCAGACAAAATAAAGGATGGTAAAGATATTTTCGGCCGGGATGCCAGATTTGTACTGAGAACCATTGATGAAACCTATCCGGAATATATCCGTACCCATCAAAAGGAGCTGTCCCACCTGATTATGCAGCAGGAAACCCGGGAGGAAAAAGCCAGGCGACAAAGGAAACGGCAGCTGCGAAAGCTGGGTGAGAAGGCTGTCCGGGGAGTAAAAAAAGCAGGAAGAATGCTTACCGGAGGAAGATAAGAAGGGAGGCAGCCATGCCCAAGGTATCCATATGTATACCCACCTATGAAAATGCAGGAGAAGTGAAACGGCTGCTGGAGTCTGTCAGACAGCAGACCTTTCAGGATATAGAGATTATTATTACAGACGATTCCCGGGGGAAGGAAATCGAAAATCAGATCAGGGCACTGCAGGAAACAGATGAGAAATTTTGGGAAAAAATCAAGTATGCCCATAATGAAAAGCGGCTGGGACATATCTTTAACTGGAATGCGGCACTGGAAAAGGCTGCCGGTGAATACATTAAAATCATGTTCAGTGATGACTGGTTTTCCTTCCCGGACAGTTTGGAGAAGCTGGTAAGGCTTTTGGATACACATCCCCGGGCAGGGTTGGCCTTTTGCGGCAGTATGCAGGTGTCCCCCAAGAAGGCCTATGCCAGAAAGCCAAAGGAAGGCTATGAGGACAGACTGAAGACAGATTATCGGTACCTGTTTATCAGTAATCAAATCGGTGCTCCCAGTGATACAATCTATCGCAACGTGCCGGGGATTGCCTTCGATGAAAAAAGCAACTGGGCTTCTGATGTTTTCCTCTATATGGAAATCCTGAAAAGAAATCCCCTATTTGCTTTTACCGATGAACCATTGATTTCCATTGGGATTCATGAAAACCAGTATACGGAAAGCTTTTCTGAAAAGGATGAGAGAATTTATCAGGACTATCGGTATCTTTATCGAAAATACCATCTGGAAGAAAGCACACTTTGCAAACAATACTTTTTGGAAAGCTACATTATCCGGTTTTCCAGAGGACTTAAGGAGGCTCTGGCAAACGGATATACAGGCAAAGAATACAGGCAGGCATTAGTTCACTATTATAGGACGGAGCTGATCCCCTGTTATAAAAATGCCCTTATTGGAAAAATATTCCCCCGTAAATCAGGGGATAAAGCAAAAGGAAAATAAAAGCATGAGAGATACATTAATAAAGCTGTTCAGTGTGTTAAGCAGACGCCAGAAGAGGAATGTGGCAGGAATCGGATTAATGATTCTTATCGGTGCAGTTTTGGAGACTCTGGGAGTTTCCATGATCCTGCCTTTGGCCGAGGCCATTATGGATGCGGACAAGCTGAAAAAAAACGAATATGTGGTTTGGATTATGGACTTACTGGGTCTGGAAAATATGAAGCAGTTTGTTATTCTCCTTTTGTTTGCCGTAGTGGCTGTTTATGCGGTGAAAAATGTCTATCTGCTGTTTATGAATTATGTACAGGCAAAATTCGTCAATAACAACCAGTTCTTAACGGTTAATTATATGCTGGAGGAATATTTGAACCGTCCTTACGAGTTCTATTTAAATGCAGATATTCCCACGGTATTTCGGACGGTAGACAGTGATGTGCCCAAGATGTTTACCGTTCTTATGGAATTTATCCAGCTGATGACGGAAATAGTGGTGGCCTTTTTTCTGTGCATCGTGCTTCTTATGGTAGATCCGCTAATGACCATTGTCATTGCGGTAATTTTGCTGTTTATGACTGCTTTAATCGTCAAGGTGGTAAAGCCTAAATTGAATGCTTTGGGTCAGGAAAATCAGGCTATTCAGGCCAGAATGGGAAAATGGAGAAATCAATCCATTTTTGGAATTAAGGATGTGAAGGTGCTTCATAAGGAGCAGTTTTTTGTGGATAATTTTTCCCAATACTCCTTAAAGGCAGCTGACTTAAACAGTAAATATGTGGTATTTAACAATGCCCCCAGACTGCTGATCGAGACTATTTGTATCTGCGGTCTTTTGTCCTATATGGCGGTAAGCATTATCTTAGGAAAGGAAATCAGTGAGCTGGCTACCCAGATTATGGCCTTTGCGGTGGCAG
>JBJELS010000153.1:0-2351 GCA_051879275.1 Lachnospiraceae bacterium | reverse complement strand
CTGGAAGGCAACCAGCAGCAATAGTGAGCTGGTTAAGGTTAAGAGTATAAATAACACCGGTGTAGAGGTGGAGGCGACGGGAAAGGCTACAGGTACAGCTACCATTACGGTACAGTCTACTGATGGAACAAATAAGAAAGCAGCCTTTAAGGTTAAGGTAAGCAATCCGGCTACAGCTCTGCATATAGCACCCCAGCAGGGAAGGACGGATAGGCTTGTGTACCAGAAGACCATGAAGCTAAGCGGTGTACTGGAAACCTCATTAGGAGCACCCAGTGCTGAGGGGAAGAAGCTTAAATGGGAAAGCCTTAACAGTAATGCCAGTGTGGACCAGAAGGGAAATGTGAAGGCACTGACCTATACCACCTATGAAGAAGCTGTCAGGCAAAGCTGGAAAAATGCTGTAATTCGAGTATCTACAACAGATGGAAGCAATTTGAGTGCTACTTATGAAATTCGGCTTTGTGGAGAGACTAAGGAGACAGCCTTGAAGAAGCTGTATGAGTCCGGAGAGACAGTGATTAGGATGACTCTGGATAGTGCTAATAACAGGTACTCGGATGAGGTACTGGTAGGATACGATGAAAAGAAGTATCCGGACAGACCATATTTGAGTAAGGAAAGAGACTACAGTGTCAATAAGAGAGGCTTATCCGTATATTATGATCGTAACAGCTCTCTTTTATGGCTCAGAGCCAATGAGAGAGGGACTTACAAGCTGACGATTTCCTATCTGGATGGAAGCACGGCAAAGAAGAGCTATACAGTCATAGTGGAGTAAGAGCAGTCTGGGAATGAAGGAATTTCTTGACACTTAGGGCAAAAGTAGTTATAATATCACAGCATTAGGGGGTATATGCCCTGTATACTGGATACAGTGAATAAGCGGCAGAAAGGAAATTACAATGGAAGCAAAGAAGAATATCTTAACCTACGAGGGGTTGAGAAAATATGAGGATGAATTACATGAGCTGAAGGTCGTCAGAAGAAAGGAAGTGGCTGAGAAAATCAAGGAGGCCAGAGAACAGGGCGATTTATCGGAAAATGCGGAATATGATGCTGCTAAGGATGAGCAGAGAGACATTGAAGCAAGAATTGAAGAACTGGAAAAAATTCTGAAAAATGCAGAAGTTGTAGTAGAAGATGAGGTTGATTTGGAGAAAATCAACGTAGGCTGCAAGGTTACGGTTTTAGATGTGGAATTCAATGAAGAATGCGTATATAAAATTGTTGGCTCTACCGAGGCCAACAGCTTAAAAGGAAAGATTTCCAATGAATCTCCTGTAGGTAAGGCCTTAATCGGTGCTAAGGTGGGAGATACCGTCAATGTAGAAACACCGGCAGGAACCTGCCAGTACAAGATTTTGGAAATTCAAAGATCCAACTAAGGAATGAGAGGATAAAATGGGAGATAACAGTCAGCAGAACAACAACCAGAATAATGCCCAGGATTTGAATCAGATTCTGAAGGCCAGAAGGGATAAGCTTGCAGCCCTTCAGGAAGCGGATAAGGACCCTTTTGTCATTACCAGGTATGAGGTGACTCATCACGGACAGGAGATTAAGGATAACTATGCCGAACTGGAGGGAAAGACCGTTTCTATTGCCGGGCGAATCATGTTTAAACGTGTAATGGGAAAGGCTTCCTTCTGTAATGTGCAGGATTTGAAGGGAAATATCCAATGCTATGTGGCAAGAGACAGTATTGGAGAAGAGCCTTATGCAGATTTTAAGAAATATGATGTAGGTGATATCGTAGGAGTAAAGGGAGAGGTATTTACTACAAAGACCGGAGAAATATCTATCCATGCAGCAGAGGTTACTCTGCTTACCAAGAGTCTGCAGGTATTGCCGGAGAAATTCCACGGTCTGACCAATACAGATATCCGTTATCGTCAGCGGTATGTGGATTTAATCATGAATCAGGACGTTAGGGAAACCTTTGTAAAGCGTTCTCAGATTATCAGCTCCATCCGTCGCTATCTGGACGGACAGGGCTTTTTAGAGGTTGAGACACCCATGCTGGTGAGCAATGCCGGTGGTGCTGCGGCAAGACCCTTTGAGACACACTATAATGCTCTGGATGAGGATGTTAAGCTTAGAATTTCTCTGGAATTATACCTAAAGAGACTGATTGTAGGCGGTCTGGAAAAGGTATACGAAATCGGAAGAGTATTCCGTAACGAAGGGCTGGATACCAGGCATAACCCTGAGTTTACCCTGATGGAGTTATATCAGGCTTATACCGATTATCATGGCATGATGGATTTAACGGAGAATATGTTCCGCCATGTGGCTCAAGAGGTTTGCGGGACTACTCTGATTCCCTACGGAGAGCATGAGATTGATTT
>JBJELS010000152.1:0-2355 GCA_051879275.1 Lachnospiraceae bacterium | reverse complement strand
GGGGAGAGCATTTTTTGGTTATTCATAAGCTACCTCATGGATTAAGCCGCATATCTTCATTTCTTCTTTGGTATAACAGGCAATCCTAAGCTTTTTTCCCCTTATCCGGATTTGATAATGCTTTCCCTGAATCAAAATACAATCTTCCCGGTAATCCAGAATACCGGTATAGTTTTCAATCGTCACTTCCCGGTTTCCCATTATGGTAATAATAGAAGCTCCCAAAAGAATATCTTTCGGGAGCTCTAAAAATTCGGTTATTTTCTCCGGGGAAAGAATATCCTTCCCCTCCTGATTCACTGTCTTTTTCTTCATACTTTATTATATGAGGAAAAAAACTATTTATGATAAGGTTCATGATTGATGATTCTGTAAGCCCGGTAAATCTGTTCCAGTAAAATTACCCGCATCAGCTGATGTGGAAAGGTCATGGCGGAAAAGCTTATCTTTAAGCTGCAGCGATTAAGCACATCCTGATGAAGCCCCAGTGACCCTCCGATAACAAAGGCCAGCCAACTGTTGCCCTGTATACCTGCTTTTTCGATTGTGTCTGCAAAGCGGAGGGAATCAAGAGCTTTTCCGTTGATGGCAAGAGCAAAGGTCTGCATTCCCGGCTGAATAGCCTTGAGAATCCTTTCTCCTTCCTTTTTTCGGATATTTTCCTCTTCCCGTTCTCCCGCGGTATCAGGAGTCTTCTCATCAGCAACCTCAATGATTTCCAGCCTGCAGTATTTGGAAAGCCTTTTTGCATACTCCATAAGGGCATCCCGATAGAAGCTCTCCTTAATCTTTCCCACGGCAATAATGGTAATTTTCATCTATTTTTTACTCAGATACTCATCAATTCCCTTGGCAGCAGCCTTTCCGGCACCCATGGCAAGAATAACGGTGGCTGCACCGGTTACCGCATCTCCACCGGCAAATACACCCTCTTTACTGGTTCTTCCCAGCTCTTCATCTGCCACAATACACTTCCATTTATTGATTTCCAGACCTTCCGTAGTAGAGGAAATCAAAGGATTGGGACTGGTACCCAGGGACATGATTACCGCATTTACTTCCATCGTAAAATCAGAACCCTCTTTTACTACGGGACGTCTTCTGCCGGAGGAATCAGGCTCACCCAATTCCATTCGTACACACTTCATTCCGCATACCCAGCCGTTTTCATCCACAAGAATCTCAGTGGGATTGGTCAGCAGATCAAAAATAATCCCTTCTTCTTTGGCGTGATGAATTTCCTCCACACGGGCAGGAAGCTCTTCCTCACTTCTTCGATAGACAATGTGTACCTCTGCTCCCATACGAAGTGCGGTACGGGCGGCATCCATGGCTACGTTTCCCCCACCGACTACAGCCACCTTACCTCCCCGCATAATGGGAGTGGAAGAATTTTCATCAAAGGACTTCATTAAATTGGCTCTGGTCAGGTATTCGTTAGCGGAAAATACCCCATTGGCATTTTCACCGGGAATACCCATGAATTTAGGAAGACCGGCACCGGAACCGATGAAAACGGCTTCAAAGCCTTCTTCCTCCATTAATTCATCAATGGTCACGGATTTTCCCACAACCACATTGGTTTCAATCTTAACTCCCAGGGATTTTACATTTTCAATTTCCTTTGCCACTACCGCTTCCTTGGGCAGACGGAACTCAGGAATACCGTAAACCAGTACGCCGCCCACTTCATGAAGGGCCTCAAAAATGGTTACCTCATAGCCCATTCTGGCCAAATCACCTGCACAGGTAAGGCCGGCAGGGCCGGAACCGATTACCGCTACCTTTTTCCCTTTTTTCTCCTTTGCCCCTTCCGGTTTGATTCCGTTTTGGCATGCCCAGTCAGCCACAAAACGCTCCAGCTTGCCGATGGATACGGGGTCTCCCTTAATTCCACGGACGCATACACCCTCACACTGGGTTTCCTGGGGACACACACGTCCGCAGACTGCCGGCAATGCAGAGGATTCACTGATAATCTGATATGCTGCCTCAATATCCCCGGCTACTACCTTCTGCAAAAAGGCGGGAATATTAATGGATACCGGACAGCCCTGAATACAATGAGCATTCTTGCAGTTAATGCATCTGGAAGCCTCGGCTTTGGCTTCCTCCAGGGTATAGCCCAAACATACTTCATCAAAATTGGTTGCTCTTATTTTTGCCTCCTGTTCCTTCACCGGAACCTTTGTTAATACATCCATTGCTTTTCCTCCATTTATCCCACTTACCTTAGTTGCAGTTTCCACAGCCGCCATGATGGGTATTTCCTTCTTTTTCCTTCAGAAAAGCTCTTCCCTCGGCAGTTTTGTATATCTGCTGACGCTTCATTGCCTCATCAAAATTCACCAGATG
>JBJELS010000151.1:0-11175 GCA_051879275.1 Lachnospiraceae bacterium | reverse complement strand
GTTTTTGCGGGTACAAATGCAGGCTATCCACCCTGTACTCCTCAGGCAGTAGTGGAAATCCTGGATTACTACGGAATAGATGTAAGTGGAAAAAAAGTGACCGTTGTGGGAAGAAGTATGGTGGTAGGCCGTCCCCTGGCAATGCTGCTTTTACAGAAACACGCCACGGTCACCCTTTGCCATACCAGAACCCTGGATTTGGAGGAGGAATGTAAAAGAGCGGATATTCTTATTGCCTGTGCAGGAGTACCGCGGATGATAACGAGAAAATTTGTAAGACCGGAGCAGATAATTATTGATGTAGGGATTCATGCGGCTGAGGATGGACTTTGCGGTGATGTGGATGATAAGGCGGTGGCGGATTTAGTGGAGGCCCTTACTCCGGTTCCCGGGGGAGTAGGAAGTGTAACCACCTCTGTTTTGCTGAAGCATACGGTAGAAAGTGTGAAAAAAAATTACAGATGATTTTCTGATTAACCTGATAAAACAGAAGAATAGAAAAAAGTAAAAAAAGGACTTGCTTTTTTTGGAAAACTGTATTAAGATAAACAAGTCGCTAAAATGGCTCGTTGGTCAAGCGGTCAAGACGCCGCCCTCTCACGGCGGAAACACGGGTTCGATTCCCGTACGAGCTGTTATTCTTTTAGAATAGCCCAACCCGAAGAAAACACCTTTCAAGCTTGTTGAAGGGTGTTTTTTGCATAATGTGACTGAAAATTAAATATTTTTATTCTTCATGGAATTGAAGAAAGTAGAAAATTATAGTAATATATATAAATTAGGAACACGTTACCACAGATGAGGATACCGATTATGGATAAAGAAAGTATTGCTGCCTTTATGGCCCATCCCCTGCTTTTATTTATTACAAGCTTTATTTTTTCATGGAATTGTGTAAGCACCCTGTTGAAGCTTTCTTACAGAAAAGAGAAGACAAATGGGTGGGTATTTCTGTTTTCTGTAGTCAATTCCTTCTTCGTTGTTTTATGGAGCATAAATCAGGATGGTACACATCCTATGGCGTTAATCGTGTTTCCCTCTCTTTTTATTCTGGATATCTATCTGCTTAGCCGGGATACTTGGTGGACTTATCTGAATTTCTTTTTTCTGATGCTGTTGGATGAGTTTTCCCTCTACGGTATAGCCAGTGCATTCGTAACCATATTTATGCAGAATCCCTGGCCCATCGGAAGTAAGGAGCATAGACGGGTACTGCTGACCATGACCTTTTTAATGGCTGCCGGTATTTTCTGGAGCCTTCCCCGTTCCAGGAAAATTGCCCTTTCAGAGTTCTCAGACCTGTTCCATTCTCCAAAGAAGAATACTACACTTTTTGGAATCGTATGTTCAATCAGTATGGTGCTTCTGACTTCGGCTATGTTTATTTTGACTCTGATTTATGATGACAGTCTGCCCAGGCATGCCCATGTGATGATTAATGCGGATTTGTTTTTGAAAAATTCTTTAATTTTATTGGGAAGCTTTCTGGTGGTTTTATTTTATATCTGGCAGGAGAGAAAGAACAAAAAGCTGGTGGAAATCGATTCCGAGCTTCGCATGGAGAAGCAATTCAGAGAGAATACGCAGGAGGATTCCATTTTCCGTTTCTGCTTTGATGTGGCTTTGGGAGAAATTACAGAAGGAGAATGGTTTTTCCGTTCTATTTATGAAGAGCTCGATTATGATACTGCCTCTGTTTTGGAGGATTTCCGGTTAAATGGTATCCATGAACAGGACAGATATCACTTTATTCCCCTGAAGGAGTTGGAGGAACACAAGGATAAGCTGAAGATTCCCTTCCATACCTTTAATGTAAGAATGTCTACAGCATATTTGAGGGAACGGATGGATCTTCGGGAAGGAACCCTTACCATGCTTAAGGATATGGACAAGGAATGGCTGTGGACAAAGGTACAGATCACAATCGTAGAAGATGAGGGGAGCGGAGACAGTCTTTGCTATGTTTCCTTTACGAATATCGATTCTGAGATGACCTATTCGGAAAAGCTGCTGCATGAGGCTACGACTGATGGACTTACGGGGGTTTATAACCGGGCTTTCATGGAAAGGGCCATGAAGGAACTGTTTGAGTCCCAGAAGTCTGCCGGTACACTGTTTATGATTGATATGGATCATTTTAAGAGTGTCAATGATACCCTGGGCCATCCCAAAGGGGATAAGGTACTGAAGGAAGCTGCGGGTATCCTTCAAGCCGTATTTAGAGAAAATGATATGATCTGCCGTTTGGGCGGAGACGAATTTTGTATTTTTGTCCCTAAATTCATCGATGAAAGTATGATTTGCAAAAGGGCAGAGGAACTTAATCGAAGAGGAAGAGTAAAACAGTATTCAGAAGATGGCAGCAGGGTCATTCATACGTCATTCAGTATCGGAATTGCTATCTGTGACGGCACCGAAGCTATCGACAGCTATGAGGAATTATACATCAGAGCTGACCTGGCACTGTACGAAGCCAAAAAGTCAGGAAGAGATACTTATCGTATTTATTCCCAGGAGATGGAGGGATAAAAACTACTTGCATTTTTCCTTTGGGAATGCTATACTGTTTACAATCTAATCATGCTAATCATTAGAGTGGACTTGTCAGTCCACTCTTTTTACGTGTTTTACGCCCGGTGGGCAGTAAAAGGCGGCAAGTGAGAAGTAGGGAGATAGATTGAAAAATTAAAATTTTTTACTTGCCTATTTAGGCAGTAGAACAGGCACAGCCTGTTCTATGCATGAGGATTAAAATGGAATCAGGAAAGGAACAGGAGGCAGAATGTCCAGAAGAGAGACATATGAAACCGAAACAGAAAAACTGCTGATACCCATTGCAGAAAGCTTTGGAGTAGAAATCTACGATATAGAGTATGTAAAGGAAGGCAGTGAGTGGTATTTAAGGGCTTATATTGATAAGGAAGCAGGAGTAAATATAGTGGACTGTGAACTGGTAAGCCGCGCCTTATCCCAAAAGCTGGATGAGGCAGATTTTATTGAGGATGCGTATATTTTAGAAGTGAGCAGTCCCGGTCTGGGACGAACCTTAAAAAAGGAAAAGCATTTTCTGAAATCCATAGGGCAGGAGGTAGAAGTCAGAACCTATAAGCCCATTGATCGCTGCAAGGAATTTACGGGAATATTAAAGGCTTATCAAAACGGAGATGTAACCCTTTCCATAGGGGATGAGGAGAGAACCTTTTCAAAGGCTGACGTGGCTTTGGTGAAGCTGACCTTTGACTTTTAGTATAGAAAACATTGCCGTAAGGCGGAATGAGAGGAAAAAATGAACAAAGAATTATTAGAAGCATTGGATGTGTTGGAAAAAGAAAAGGAGATCAGCAAGGAAACGCTGTTTGAAGCCATTGAGAATTCCCTGCTGACAGCCTGCAAAAACCATTTTGGGAAAGCGGACAATATCAAGGTGGAAATCAATCGGGAAACCTGTGATTTTCTATGCTATGCCGAAAAAGAGGTTGTTGCGACAGCCCAGGAGGTAGAGGATGATTTGCTGCAGATCAGTCTGGAGGAGGCACTGAAGCATTCCAAGAAAGCAAAGGTGGGAGACATTCTGCATGTGGAGATTAAATCCAAAGAGTTTGGCCGTATTGCTACTCAAAATGCCAAGAATGTGATTTTACAGAAGATTCGTGAAGAGGAAAGAAGTGTTATTTATAATCAGTACTTTGAAAAAGAAAAAGATGTGGTAACCGGTATCGTTCAGCGGTATATAGGCAGAAATATCAGTGTAAATCTGGGGAAGGCGGATGCCATTCTTACTGAAAGTGAACAGGTGGAAGGAGAGGTTTTCCGTCCTACGGAAAGAATCAAGGTTTATATTCTGGAGGTGAAGAATACCACTAAAGGCCCCAGAATTTTAGTAAGCCGTACGCATCCCGAACTGGTTAAACGCCTGTTTGAATCTGAAGTAACAGAGATAAAGGACGGAACCGTAGAAATTAAGAGCATTGCCAGAGAGGCGGGAAGCAGAAGTAAAATTGCCGTCTGGAGCAATAATCCGGATGTGGATGCGGTAGGTGCCTGTGTAGGGCAAAGCGGTGCCAGAGTAAACTCCATTGTGGAAGAGCTTCGGGGAGAGAAAATCGATATTGTAAACTGGGACGAGAATCCCGGGAATCTAATCCAGAATGCCCTTTCACCGGCGAAGATTGTTGCGGTATTTGCTGATCCTGATGAAAAGACGGCCAAGGTGGTTGTACCGGATTATCAGCTTTCCCTGGCAATCGGAAAATCGGGACAGAATGCAAGGCTGGCTGCCAGATTGACCGGCTATAAGATTGATATTAAGAGTGAGACCCAGGCCAAAGATACACCGGGCTTCCGTTATGAGGACTATATTGACGAATATGATGAGTATGAGAACGGATATGAAGAAGATTACGAGGATGATAATCAGGCAGATATCCAGGAATAGCTATTCTAATCCTGAAATCAATATATTCCTTGAATAAAAAAGAGTTAATCAGGTATAAAGTTTATTCCTGAAGAATATAAGGAGAAGATGTGGTATGAATAAAAAGATTCCCATGAGGCAGTGCATAGGATGTACAGAAATGAAAAATAAAAAAGAAATGATACGCATTCTAAAACCTCAGGAAGGCCCCATTATTCTCGATGTAACCGGTAAAAAGAATGGAAGAGGCGCCTATCTTTGCCGAAATCAGGACTGCCTGAAAAAAGCAGTTAAGAATAAGGGCTTGGAGCGGTCTTTCAAAATGAATATTCCAACAGAGGTTTATGAGCATTTAATAGAGGAGTTGGCTGGACTTGAATCAAAATAAAGTTTTTTCCCTGCTGGGTCTGGCAACCAGATCACGGAATCTGGTAAGCGGAGAATTTATGACAGAGACAAAGGTAAAACGTAAGGAGGCCAGACTGGTTATTGTAAGTGAGGATGCCTCACAAAACACAAAAAACATGTTTGCCAATATGTGTGAGTTTTATCGAACACCCCTGTTTTTCTATGGGACAAAGGAAGAACTGGGGCATGCTATGGGAAAAGAAATGAGAGCATCCCTTGCGGTGACGGATGAAGGCTTTGCCAAATCGTTGATAAAAATGTTGGAAGAGGAACGGAGGTAGTTTAGTAGGATGGCTAAATTTAAAGTATATGAACTTGCAAAGGAATTAGATAAACAAAGTAAAGAGATACTGGCTTTTTTGCAGGAAAAGGGAATTGAAGTTAAAGCAGCTCAAAGCTCAGTGGAGGAAGAGGTTGCTGAACTGGTAAGAAGCAGATTCCGGAAAGGGAGAGAGGAAAAACCGGCAGCAGAGGCAAAGCAGCAGGAGACGCAGACAGCCAAAGTCAACCCTGAGGAGAATAAACCCCAGCAGAAAAGCGGGGAGAGTAAAGGTGGGGAGACACCGAAGAAAAAGAAGAATATTATTTTCGTCAGCAATCCTCAGCACAGTAAGATGCCCGGTGCCAGACCGCCCATGAATAACAGGAATCCTAAGGGAAAGCCGGCAGCAGAGCAGCAGCCTAAGACACCTGCCCCCAAACCGATTCAGCTGGGCCCCAATCAGATGATTAATAAGTCTACGGGAAAGGTAATGGAAATGCTTCCTCCCAAGAAGCCTGAGCCTGTACCGGAGGTAAGTGCAGCAGAGGAAAGAAAAAGAGATAATTTCGGCACCAGACCTCAGCAGCCAAATCGGAACGGAGAAAAGAATCAAAGAGGGGGAGGCCAGAATGATGAACGCAGAGGAAATGACCGTACCGGGGGAAGAGCTGCCGGACAGGGTCGCCCCGGAGGCAATGATCGCCAGAATAATCAAGGGGGCAAGAACGCTTATCGCACTGCTGGCACTAGCCAGGGCAGTGGCCGCGGTATGGGAGGTGGTGACCGCTTTCAGGGAAGAAATGCAGGGACGGACAATCGATTCCAGGGTAAAAAGGAGAATAAGGGGTTTGCTCAGGAAGCACCCATAATGCAGAACGATAAGCATCGTGATGATCAGAGAAGACAGAATCAGACGAAAGATAAGCGTTCTAAAAAGGATGCTCTTTATGAGGATAAAGAGCAGGAAATGAAGAACAGGAACAAGGCCGGACGCTTTATCAAACCGGAGCCCAAACCGGTAGAGCCTGCTGAACAGATTAAAGTCATTACTCTTCCGGAGACCTTAACCATTAAGGAGCTGGCAGAAAAGATGAAGCTGCAGCCGGCAGTCATTATTAAAAAGCTGTTTCTGCAGGGTAAGGTGGTTACCGTAAATCAGGAAATTTCCTTTGAGGATGCAGAGAATATCGCTATTGAATTTGACATCATGTGCGAGCAGGAGGTCAAGGTAGACGTTATTGAAGAGCTGTTGAAGGAGGAAGAGGATGCGGAAGAAACTCTGGTAAGCAGAGCTCCTGTTATCTGTGTAATGGGCCATGTTGACCACGGTAAGACCTCCCTTTTGGATGCGATTCGTAAAACCAATGTAACGGATCGTGAAGCCGGAGGAATTACCCAGCATATCGGTGCCTATAGTGTAATGGTAAGCGGACGTAAGATTACCTTCCTGGATACACCCGGCCATGAGGCCTTTACGGCTATGCGTATGCGTGGGGCCAATGCTACAGATATCGCTATTCTTGTGGTGGCAGCAGACGATGGAGTTATGCCCCAGACAGTGGAAGCCATTAATCATGCCAAAGCGGCAGGAATCGAAATCATTGTTGCGGTAAATAAAATTGATAAGCCTAATGCCAATATTGACCGTGTTAAGCAGGAATTATCCGAATATGAGCTGATACCCGAGGATTGGGGAGGAAGCACCATTTTTGCCCCCGTATCGGCAAAGGCGGGTACCGGCATTCAGGAGCTTTTGGAAATGATTCTCCTGACAGCGGATATTTTAGAGCTGAAAGCGAATCCTAAGAGAAAGGCCAGGGGTCTGGTTATTGAGGCCGAGCTGGATAAGGGCCGGGGACCGGTGGCTACCGTTTTGGTACAGAAGGGTACCCTTAAGGTGGGTGATTTTATTTCAGCGGGAGCCAGTCATGGTAAGGTAAGAGCCATGATCGATGATAAGGGAAGAAGGGTAAAAGAAGCAGGACCCTCTACTCCGGTTGAGATTCTGGGACTGAGTGATGTTCCCAATGCCGGGGAAGTATTCCTTGCCCATGACAGTGACAAGACAGCCAAATCCTATGCAGAAACCTTTGTGGCACAGCATAAAGAGAAAAAGCTGGAGGAGACCAGAAGCAAGATGTCTCTGGATGATCTGTTTAACCAGATTCAGGAGGGTAATCTGAAAGAGCTGAATCTGATTGTAAAAGCAGATGTACAGGGAAGTGTGGAAGCAGTTAAGCAGTCCCTTCTTAAGCTTTCCAATGAAGAGGTAGTGGTAAAATGTATTCATGGCGGTGTAGGTGCCATTAATGAGTCTGATGTTACTCTGGCAGCCACCTCTTCCGCAATCATTATCGGCTTCAATGTTCGCCCCGATGCTACGGCCAAGGCTACTGCAGAGCAGGAGGGGGTAGATATCCGTCTGTATAAGGTTATCTATCAGGCAATTGAGGATATTGAAGCGGCGATGAAGGGAATGCTGGATCCTGTCTTTGAGGAAAAGATTATCGGCCATGCAGAGGTACGCCAGATCTTCAAGGCTTCCCAAATCGGTAATATTGCAGGCTCCTATGTACTGGACGGCGTATTCCAGAGGGGCTGCAAGATAAGAATCACCAGACAGGGTGAGCAGATTTTTGAGGGCAACCTGGCATCCTTAAAGCGGTTTAAGGATGATGTCAAGGAGGTAAAGGCAGGCTTTGAATGTGGTCTGGTCTTTGAAGGCTTTGACCAGATGCAGGAGCTGGATATCGTGGAAAGCTATATTATGGTGGAGGTTCCCCGATAAGGCTTTTGAATAAAAATTCTGCCTGAGGCAGAAAGAATTAGAGGTAAAATGCGTAAAAACAGTATAAAAAATACCAGAATTAATCAGGAAGTACAGCGTACACTGGCAGAGATTATCCGGGGGGAGATGAAGGATCCCCGGATTCATCCCCTGACCAGTGTGGTGGCGGTAGAAGTGGCTCCGGATTTAAAGCACTGTAAGGTTTATATCAGTGTGTTCGGTGATGAGCAGGTCTGTAAGGATACTTTGGAAGGACTGAAAAGCGCTGAGGGATTTATCAAGAATCGATTGGCTAAGATCATTAATTTAAGAAATACACCGGAGCTTCACTTTATTCTGGATCAGTCCATTGCCTATGGGGTGGATATGTCCAGAAAAATTGATGAAGTCGTAAAAGAGATGAAGGAACGAGAGGGCGATAATGAGTAAGCTTGAAGAATTGCTGAAGGAGGCAAAGAGCATTGCTGTCGGCGGCCATATCAGACCTGATGGAGACTGTATAGGGGCAGTGATGGCAATTTGGCTGTATATAAGGAAGAATATGCCGGATAAAGAGGTTAAAGTGTTTTTGGAGACACCGGCACCGGAATTTTCCTGTATCCGGGGAATAGAAGAAATTGATTCTGTAATGGAGGAGGAAAAGGAATATGATGCTTTTCTGATTATGGACTGTTCCCTGGACAGAATAGGAAAGGCACTTCCCATAGCTCAAAAAGCCGGAAAACGAATTAATATCGACCATCATATCAGCAACAGTGGTACAGGAGACATCAATATTCTGGAGCCCCATGCCAGTTCCACCTGTGAGGTGGTTTATGGACTCATGGAGCCGGACAGGCTGGATAAGGAGATTGCCAAAGCACTGTATCTGGGAATTATTCATGATACAGGAGTGTTTAATTATTCCAACACCTCGCCTAAAACGCTCCGGATTGCAGCAGATCTGATTGGCTATGATATTGATTTTTCCAAACTGATTGATGAGACCTTTTATGAAAAAACCTATGAACAGAATCAGATTTTGGGAAGAGCCCTGCTGGAAAGCCGGAGAATTCTGGGAAACAGGTGTATTGTCGGTGTAGTGAGTCAGGAGCTGATGCAGGAATATGATGTAGTACCCAAGGATCTGGATGGGATCATCAGTCAGCTGAGAATTACCAAGGGAATAGAATGTGCCTTATTCCTTTATCAGTCGGGAGACAGACAATATAAGGTGAGTATGCGTTCCAACCATTATGTAAACGTGGCAGAGATAGCGGAATTGTTTGGCGGAGGAGGCCACATCCGAGCAGCAGGCTGCACCATGTCAGGAGAACCGGAGGAAATTATTGAACGTCTGTCCCAGTGTATTGCCGGCAGACTGCAGGAAGGACAGAACTGTCCTTGAGAAAGGTAGAATAGAGAGAAGAAACAGTGATAAACGGAATACTGAATATGGATAAGCCTTCGGGGTTTACCTCCCATGATGTTGTGGCAAAGCTTCGGGGGATTATCGGTCAGAAAAAAATCGGACATACAGGGACTCTGGACCCGGAAGCGGTAGGAGTCCT
The DNA here is from genome assembly GCA_051879275.1 of Lachnospiraceae bacterium. GTDB lineage: Bacteria > Bacillota > Clostridia > Lachnospirales > Lachnospiraceae > SFDP01. The sequence goes on along the minus strand of JBJELS010000151.1, from coordinate 1,753 downwards.
TCCCGTTTGTCTGGGCAGTGCTACCAGAGCCTGTGATTTCCTTACCCAAAAGGATAAGGAGTATATTGCCGATGTCCGTCTGGGAATCACCACGGATACCCAGGATATAACGGGGAGAGTTTTGAAAAAGTGTAAGGTAGAGGTGACGGCCTCACAGGTAGAGGCGGCAATACAGGGATTTTCAGGGGATTATGAGCAGATACCCCCTATGTATTCTGCCTTAAAGGTGAACGGAAAAAAGCTTTATGAGCTGGCAAGAGAAGGAAAAGAAATTGAGAGAAAAGCGAGAAAGGTCCATATTCGGGAAATTGAAATTCTGAAGATGGAGCTTCCCTGTTTTACCATTCGGGTAAACTGCTCCAAAGGAACCTATATTCGGACTCTCTGCCACGATTTGGGGGAGAAGCTGGGCTGTGGGGCTGTTATGGAAAGTCTTCAGAGAACCCGTTCGGGTATTTTCACCAAAGAAACGGCCCTCACCTTAGAGCAGGTTGAGCAGCTGATGAAGGAGGGAAGAAAGGCAGGGAAGGAGAATCCGCTATCGGAAGTATTGATTCCTGTAGATAAGGTGTTTATCCACTATCCTGCCCTTAAGCTTAAACCGGAAATGGAGCGGTTGATAAAAAACGGCAACGCTTTTGAAAAAAAGCATCTTCTTACTCCTTTGCCTCCGGAAAACAGGACAGAGGGAAGCCGATATCGAGTGTATATCGAAAACAATATATTTATGGGAATTTACGAGTATAGAATAAAAGAAAACAGGTTCTGTCCTGTAAAAATGTTTATCAGTCATTAAAATGGAGAACATATGCGAATAATTGCAGATACAACAGACTTTAAGCTGCTGATTCCCACAGCAGTGACTCTGGGAAAATATGACGGACTTCACCGGGGACACAAAGAGCTTTTGAAAAAAATTACCGGAGCTAAAAAGAGAGGACTTGCAAGTGTGGTATTTACCTTTGATCCCCCGCCGGAGGTGTTTTTCGGCATGCGGGACCGTAAAGAATTGACTACCAGGGAAGAAAAGAGAAAAATTTTTGAAAGAATGGGTGTGGATATTCTGATTGAGTATCCTTTAAATAAAATAACAGCCGCTACCGAACCGGAAGTCTTTGTCAGGGATATCCTGGTAGAACAAATGCAGATGAATTATCTGGCTGCCGGCTATGACGTTTCCTTTGGTCATAAGGGAGCAGGAAATGCTGATTTATTAAAGCAGCTGGCTCCCCAGCTGGGATTTGAACTGGATATTATGGATAAGATCAAGGATCACGGCAGGGAAATCAGCTCGACCTATGTCCGAGAAGAGGTAGAAAAAGGGAATATGGAAATGGTAGAGGAGCTTTTGGGTGAGGCCTACTGCGTTATCGGGGAAATCATGCACGGAGCGAAGCTTGGCCGCACTATCGGAATGCCCACCATCAATATTCTTCCGCAGAAGGAAAAGCTTCTGCCCCCTAAGGGGGTATATTTCTCTCTTACTTCCATAGGAGAGAGGGAATATCGAAGTATTACCAATATCGGAAATAAGCCTACGGTAAGCAATGAGAACCAGATTGGTGTGGAAACCTATATTTATGAGTTTGACCAGGAGGTATATGGGAAAACAGCAGTGGTAAAGCTGCTGAGGTTCAAACGTCCGGAAATGAGATTTGAGAACCTGGAAGCTTTGAAGGAGCAGATGATGGCAGATATTGAGGAAGGAAGAAAATTTTCTGTTTACAAGTAATTGGGCTTGTGTTAAACTATA
>JBJELS010000150.1:0-2377 GCA_051879275.1 Lachnospiraceae bacterium | reverse complement strand
GACGGTATGGCATTGCTGGATAAAGCAAATACTGATGCCTATGGACATCCTGAGATCACCAAAGTAAATATCGGAGTGGGAAAGAATCCGGGAATCCTGGTTTCCGGTCACGATTTGCGGGATTTGGAGCAGCTGTTGGAGCAGACCAAAGGCTGTGGCGTGGATGTGTATACTCACTCGGAAATGCTTCCTGCACATTACTATCCTGCATTTAAGAAATACAGCCATTTTGCAGGTAATTACGGAAATGCCTGGTGGATGCAGAAGGAAGAATTTGAAAGCTTTGGGGGCCCCATTTTAATGACTACCAACTGTATTGTACCTCCTAAAGACAGCTATAAAGACAGACTGTTTACTACGGGAGCAGCAGGCTTTACGGGCTGTAAGCATATTGAAAGAGATGAAAATGGGCATAAGGATTTCAGTCAGTTGATTGAGCTGGCAAAAGCCTGTCCCGCTCCCATTCAGATTGAAGAGGGAGAAATTATTGGCGGCTTTGCCCATAATCAGGTGATTGCCCTGGCAGATAAAATCATAGAGGCGGTACAGGCAGGGGCAGTCAGGAAGTTTTTTGTTATGGCGGGCTGTGATGGACGTCATGCTTCCAGAAATTACTATACGGAATTTGCTAAGGCTCTGCCTGAGGATACCCTTATTCTTACAGCCGGCTGTGCAAAATATAAATACAATAAGCTGGATTTGGGAGAGATTGGAGGGATTCCCCGGGTTCTGGATGCAGGACAGTGTAATGACTGCTATTCCCTGGCAGTGATTGCCCTGAAGCTGAAGGAGGTACTGGGATTAGAGGATATTAATGATCTGCCCATTGCCTTTAATATTGCCTGGTATGAACAAAAGGCTGTTATTGTTCTTCTTTCTCTGTTATACTTGGGAGTAAAGAATATTCACCTGGGTCCTACATTGCCGGCCTTTCTGTCTCCCAATGTGGCAAAGGTACTGGTGGAGAGCTTTGGTATAGCCGGTATCGGTACCGTTGATGAGGACTTAAAATTATTTATGGAGTGATATAGACATGATATTTGGGATTGAGGTTTTATATACGGAGCATGACCATGTGGTTCGCTTTACCGGATATTTAAGAAAGCTTTGCGGTGAAATGCTGTCAGGAAAGCAGCCGGATAAGGAAATTTGGCTGAAATGCATTGAGTTTATCAAGGTATATGCGGATGACCATCATCATGGAAAGGAGGAGGCTATTCTTTTTGAAGTGATGTTGGAGAAGCTGGGGCCGGTAGCCCATAAAATGATCAATACGGGTATGCTGGTAGAACACAATCTGGCCCGTTACCATACACAGGCTCTGGAGGAGTCAGTCAATGCCCTTTCTGACAGGCCTTCCGTTGAAGAAAAGCTGGATGTTCTTACTCATGCCTTATCCTATGCGGATTTACTCAGGCGCCATGCAGAGAAGGAAAATAATGTCCTGTTTCCTTTTGCTCTAAGGAGTCTTGCACCGGAGGATTTGGAGAGGGTGGATACGGCCAGCAGAGCCTTTGAAGAAAAGGGAGTCCAAAGAGGAATCAGTAGATATGTGGACTGGCTGATGGAGGCTTATCCCCAGGAAGAGTCAGGAGAAATAGCTTGACAGAAAACAGAATGGTTTGCTATAGTTAAAAGCTATAGCGAGCCATTTTTTTTGTGAATTAACACCGATGGAAAAGCCTCGGTATAATTAGGAGTATAACAAAGGAGAGGGAATATGATTCGTCTGGAGCATGTCACGAAGACCTTCCGAAGCGGCGGTAATCATCTGCACGCGGTACAGGATGTGAATCTGACTATAGATAAGGGAGAAATATTTGGAATCATTGGGTTTTCAGGAGCGGGAAAATCTACTCTGGTACGCTGTATCAATTTGTTGGAAAGACCCACTCAGGGAGCTGTATATTTGGAAGAAACCAACCTTATGGAGGTGTCGGAAAGAGAGCTGTTAAAGCACCGCCAGAATATGGGGATGATTTTTCAGCACTTCTATCTGCTGTCCCAGCGAAACGTTCTGGACAATGTACTCTTTCCTTTGGAAATCATCGGAATGAAGAAACAGGAGGCCAGAGAGAAGGCAGGAGAACTGCTTAAGCTGGTAGGACTTACGGATAAGGCAAAAGCCTATCCGGCCCAGCTGTCCGGTGGACAGAAGCAGAGAGTAGCCATTGCCAGAGCTTTGGCGACAGACCCAAAGGTTCTGCTTTGCGATGAAGCGACCAGTGCTCTTGACCCGGAAACCACCAGAAACATTTTGTCCTTGATTAAGGAAATCAATGAGAAGCTGGGAGTAACCGTGGTTATCATTACTCATGAGATGCGGGTAATCGAACAGATTTGTGACCGGGTGGCAGTAATGAATAAGGGGACGGTG
>JBJELS010000149.1:0-11314 GCA_051879275.1 Lachnospiraceae bacterium | reverse complement strand
AATTTTAAATACCCTTCATGATTTGAAGAACAGCTTAAATCATGCTCTTCTTCTCTCCGACCTTAAGCCGAAGTCTCTGGAAGAGGTGAGGGGACTCGTGGGAAACGGTATACGCAGATTGATTGAAGGTGCTGTTGGAGAAAATTATGGAAAAGAAGCCACAGATAAGGTCTTTCATGATTTTATGTCCCATTATCAGCAGCACTGTGCCGATTTCACCTGTCCCTATGAGGGAATTACAGAAGTAATAGCCGCACTGAGAAAGAGAGGTTATCAAACCGCAGTGGTTTCCAATAAGGCTGATTTGGCCGTACAGGAGCTTTGTCATACTTTCTTTGACGGCCTCTTTGACTTTTCCGTAGGAGAACGTCCGGGCCTCTCCAGAAAGCCTGCCCCCGATTTGGTTAAGCTGACCCTTGAGACCTTGCAGATTTCCTCCGAAAAAGCTCTGTACATCGGTGATTCTGAGGTGGACATTGCCACCGCCAAAAACTCCGGCCTGGATTGCTGGCTGGTAGAATGGGGATTTCGCAGTGCCGATTTTTTGCAAAAGCAGGGAGGAAAAATTATTCTGTCTTCCCCGAAGGAGCTGCTAAGCCGGCTGCCCTAAACTGTCCGGCAGAAACTTATGACTGCTGAAGGAATAAAGAGAGCTGTTACCATGGATTATTCTCACGATAACAGCCCTCTTTAACTTATTCCGAAATCTTCAAGAGAAAACTGTTCTCCCACTTCTACCTCATCCTCCACAGTATCCTTCACCTGCCGGATTCCGAAGCTGGCATCGTAGCCGATTTCCTGCAAAAAAAGACGAAGCTTCTTCAGTTCCTTAGCTATATTGACTCCCATGGGGAGTAAAACGGTTACCACCGAAGAATCTACCTGAACCTGGTAGCCGGCCTTCTTCAGCCTTCCTACCGCTTCTGTTTTTTCCATAGATACCTCACCCTGGCTTCTCTTATTCTCCTGCTTTTTCTACCTGCACAATAGCGCTTTTCTGCATGGGAATACGGCAGTTTTTATTGCTTCCAAATTCTACGATTACCGTATCATCCTGAATATCAATCAATACACCATAAAATCCGCTGCTGGTCAAAACGCTGTCGCCAATCTCCATATTGGCCAGCATTGCCCCTACTCTCTTTTGCTCTTTTTTCTGGGGACGCACGGAAACAACATACAGGAATCCGAAAATAATCACGATATAGACAATCCAAAAAGCGCCATTTCCCAACACGGAAGCGTCAGATGTTAACAGAACATTCATTAAATAATTCCTCCTTATTTATCCGAAAAAATAGTCTAGACTATCATACACAAATTTTTTCTTCTCTTCAAGTTTTTTCTGCCATTTGCTCTAATTTATTTTTCTTATAGGAGGCAAAATTACCTGTATCCAGTGCATTTCGGATTTCTTCCATCATCGTATTGTAAAAATACAGATTATGAAGCACACAAAGTCGCATTCCCAACATTTCCTTAGCCTTTAATAAATGGCGGATATAGGCTCTGGAATAATTACGGCAGGCGGGACAACTGCATCCTTCTTCAATGGGCTCCATATCCTTTTCATATTTCGCATTGAATAGGTTAATTTTTCCCTGATTGGTATAAACATGTCCATGCCGCCCGTTTCTTGAGGGATAAACACAGTCAAAAAAGTCGATTCCCCGCTCAACACCCTCCAGAATATTGGCCGGAGTCCCTACCCCCATTAAATAGGTGGGCTTATCCACCGGCAGATGGGGAACGGTTTCTTCCAGAATATAATACATTTCTTCATGGGTTTCCCCCACGGCAAGACCGCCTACGGCATAACCATCCAGCTCCATTTCCCGGATACGCTTGGCGTGCTCAATGCGGATATCGGGATAAACGGCTCCCTGATTAATCCCAAACAGCAGCTGGTTCTTATTGATGGTATCCTCCCGCCGATTCAGCTCCTTCATCTTTGCCTTGCATCGCTCCAGCCAACGAGTAGTCCGTTCTACGGAAGGAAGGACATATTCCCTCTCTGCCTTGGCAGGAGGACATTCATCGAAGGCCATGGCAATGGTAGAGGCCAGATTGGACTGAATCTCCATGCTTTCCTCCGGCCCCATAAAAATCTTTCTTCCGTCAATATGGGAGTTAAAATATACCCCCTCTTCCCTGATTTTTCTTAGACCGGCCAGGGAAAAGACCTGAAAACCGCCGGAATCCGTAAGAATAGGACCGTCCCAATTCATGAATCGATGCAGTCCTCCCAATTCCTTAATTACCTTATCTCCTGTCCGTACATGAAGATGATAGGTATTGGAAAGCTCCACCTGACACTTGATTTCCCGCAAATCCTGGGTAGATACAGCGCCTTTAATCGCTGCCACCGTTCCTACGTTCATAAAGACCGGTGTCTGAATGGTTCCGTGAACCGTTTCCAGCTGTCCCCGTTTTGCTCTTCCTTCCTGTTTAATTACCTTATACATCTGTTTTTCCTCACATAAGGAAAAGTATTTCCTATCCGGAAATACTTTCCACAAACTCCTCTAATGTTAATCCATTATCCATAATTATCGTTGCTGCTTCCTTGCCTACATACCGAAAATGCCAGGGCTCATAATCAATCCCCGTAATATGCTCTTTCCCTTCAGGATAACGAAGGATAAAGCCATACTCTTTACTGTGTTCCTTAAGCCACTTGCCTGCCATGGTATCTCCAAAGCCTGCATCCAGAATCGTATAGGTATCACTGATAATATCCAGAGCCAATCCCACCTGATGCTCACTGGCTCCGGGAACCGTTACAATCTGTGAGGCCTTCTTATAGGCATCCATATAATTATCTCCCTGATCCATATACAGCTGAATCTTCCGGTTGAACAGCATGGTTTGCCGGGAAATATCCCGATATGGAGAACAGATAATCAGATTAATGCCATCCTCCCATGCTGCCTGCAGCATGGCATAAAGCTCAGGAATGATTCTGGCATCACACTGCATATTTGCCGTTATGGTTCCCAATTCAAAAGTGTAATCCTCCGGTATGGGATGCTGCTTATTCACCAAAATCAAATTCCAGTCATCCTTAGAAAACTGTCCCTGTTCACGGGAGGAAAAATCATACTGACTCAGCAGCTCCTGAGAATGGGAATCATTTAAAATTTCATCCACCGAATACTGGTCATCAATTTCCTCATGGTAATAGTCAGTCTCTTCTGCTAAAAGTATTTTCTGTGAAAATTCCGTAATCTGTTCCGGTGCAGCTGCTTCAGACGCAATTCCTTTTCCGCTCTGAGCCGCCTGTTCCAGAGCCTTTTCCTGAAATATGGGTGTGGAAAAGCTGTTGCTGACCAGAAATACCAACACGGTCAGACCGACTCCTAAAAGACGCTTCCTGTTCCTGTCCATATACTTCACTGCACGATCCGTACAGATAATTAAAATAATCTCCATCAGCATAAGAAATTTAAGCCACTTATACTTATTGCCGAGCTTTATACATTTAGATATTTGTATTTCTCTCCAGGTCTTCTTCATGTTTTTCCCGATCTTTCAAAAGTATATTCCGTTGTTTTCCCACTGTTATCATATCATATAACATATTTTTGTACAGCTTTTTTTTGAAAATCCATTAATTTCCTTAAAAATTATTGAATTTCTGCATTCCAATCTGTATACTGAGGGGCATAATGTTAAATTAAAACGGAAACGGAGGAAAAAAATGGCCGGTTCAACCATAGGAACAATCTTTAAAATCACCACCTGGGGAGAATCCCATGGCGAAGCCGTAGGTGTTGTTATTGACGGCTGTCCCGCCGGTTTGCCTTTGACGGAGGAGTTGATTCAGCCCTTTATGGACAGAAGAAAGCCCGGGCAAAGTGCCTATACTACCCAGAGAACGGAAGCCGACCGGATAAAAATTTTGTCCGGAGTTTTTGAAGGGAAAACTACCGGTGCTCCTATTTCCATGATGGTGGAAAATACTGCCCAGCGTTCTCAGGATTACCGTCAGATTGCTGCCTGCTATCGTCCCGGGCATGCGGACTTTACCTTCGATGAAAAATACGGTTTTCGAGACTACCGGGGAGGAGGACGTTCTTCCGGCAGAGAAACCATCGGAAGGGTTGCCGCCGGTGCTGTGGCCATTCTTTTTTTAAGCCGTCTGGGTATCTCCTTTACCACCTTTACCCGTGCTTTAGGCCCCATCACCCTTAAGGATGAACAGTTTACTCCTTCTCTTCTGGGAATGACACCTACGGGAATCCCCAATGAAGCTCTGAACCTTGAGGCTCAAAAGCATCTTGAGACCTGCATGGCTAACAGGGATTCCGCCGGTGGTATTGTGGAATGCCGGGTAACCGGTCTTCCTGCAGGTCTGGGAGATCCCGTCTTTGAAAAGCTGGATGCCAATCTGGCCAAGGCCATTCTTTCCATTGGGGCTGTCAAGGCCTTTGAATTGGGGGAAGGCATAAATGCTGCCAGACTGTCCGGCTCACAGAATAATGACGGTTTTATGATGAAGGAGGGGAAAATTACCAAACGCAGCAACCATTCCGGAGGAACTCTGGGAGGAATCAGCGACGGCTCTCCCCTGATATTACGGGCTTATCTAAAACCTACGCCTTCTATTTTTTCTCCACAGGAAACGGTTACCCGGGATAAACAGGAGGTTACCATAAATATTAAGGGACGGCACGATCCCGTCATTGTTCCCAGAGCCATTGTGGTTGTGGAAGCCATGACTGCCATTACCCTTATGGATGCCTTGCTTTTAAATATGAGTGCCAAAATGGATTCCGTGATTCAGTTTTATCAAAATCAGTAGCCTGTAGCGAAATCCCCTGTTCCCTATAAAAAAGCTGAGCAGAAAATCCGCTTTTCTGCTCAGTTTTTTTAATTTCCCAGCTTATGGAAGATAATACAGTTAGGTCTGTCCACCTTCATTTCCTTACCGTTCATAACCAAAAGTCCCTTTTCCATATCCACATTAAAGAAGGTCATGGTACCGGATTCGTGGTTCAAAGAAATCAAGTGCTTGTTATCCGGAAATAATGCTGCATCCTTAGGATAGTCTCCGCTCACCGGAAGGCAGAAAACTTTGGTTAAAAGACCTGTCTCCTCATTGATTCTGTAAATAATTACACTGTTGTCTCCCGCATTGGAGCTTAACAGATATTTCATGTCCATGGAGAGATTCAATGCACTGGCTGCACTGGTAGTCGCATGATATTCATTCAGCGTGGAAATGGTCTGGATTTTTTCAAACTCCGGATTATTATTCATTTCCTCATAGGAATACACATCTACATAGTTCTTCAGTTCATGGACAATATAGAGAAACCTTCCGTCTCCCGAAAATTTCAGATGTCTGGGGGCTGATGCCTGCTCACTTCGGATAATATCTGCCAGCTTCAGTTTACCGGTATGATGGTCAACGCGATAAACATTCACGTGATCCATACCCAAATCAGCTGCACACAGATATTTGTTATCCCGGGTCATCTTTACACAGTTGATGTGAGGACGATAATTACGCTCTGCAATGCTTCCCAGTCCTTTGTGATAAATCTCCTCGGTTATTTCCCCCACGCCTCCGTCTTCTCGAAGACGAAGAACGGTTACCTTTCCGTCATGGTAGCCTGCTACAAACAGAAGGCGGTCCTCATAATCCGTGGATAAATAGCACCCACGCATACCATTGATATTTCCCCGGTTGATTTCCACCAGACTGCCGTCCTTCTCAATTCGATAGGCCTCCACTCCAAAATCCGTAATGGAATACAAAAATCTGGAATTATGGGAAATGGTAATATAGGATGAATTGGTGATTTCCACCTGATCCTTCTTACTCACTCTTCCCTTCTCCATATCCACATCAAAAATCTTTATTCCATGGTTATCTTCCATGGTATATGTGGATACATAGGCAACATACTTATCCTGAGCCATTCTGCGTCCCTTCCTTCTTCACTTCGTTCTTTGCTTAACTTTTGTAAATTTTATCATATTCCCCTGATTGATAGCAAGTTTCTTTTTTCCCCATATGTTCAGTATAATTAAATTTTTTGTTTAATATATTAATAAAATGCACTTGACTTTCCCGGCTATGCCTTTATAATGATAATCATGGCTGTATATGTTTAGAAATGCTAAACTAAATGTTTAATGATATGAGGGAATATTATGGAAATCGGTAATCGTTTAAAAGAGTTAAGGATTCAGAAGGGGCTTACTCAGGAGGAGCTGGCTGACGGGGCGGAGCTGTCTAAGGGCTTTATTTCTCAGCTGGAAAGAGACCTGACTTCCCCTTCCATCGCTACTTTAATTGATATTTTACAGGTTCTCGGTACAGACTTAAGCGACTTTTTTTCCAAATCCGAGGACACACAGGTGGTTTTTCATGATGCTGACTATTTTGAAAAGCTGGACAGTGACTATGGTACAAAAACAGAATGGATCATCCCCAACGCACAGAAAAACCTGATGGAACCCATTCGGATTACTCTTAAGCCCGGTGGAAGAACTTACCCGGATAACCCTCATGAAGGGGAAGAATTTGGCTACGTTTTATCCGGAAGTATCAGTCTTCATATCGGAAACAAGGTTCACAAGGCGAAAAAGGGAGAATCCTTTTATTTTACTCCCGGTTCCACCCACTACATTGAGGCCAGTAAAAAAACCGGAGCAAGTCTGATTTGGGTCAGCTCCCCTCCCAGCTTTTAGCTTTAATCCATTGAATGAGAGAAATACAGATAAAGGAAGGAAAAAGAGATGAGTACAAAACTGATTGATCTGCAGCATATTTCCAAATCCTATGACAATAACCTGATTTTGGATGATATGAGTCTCTACATACGAGAGAATGAATTTTTAACTCTTTTAGGTCCCAGTGGCTGTGGGAAAACCACTACTTTGCGGATTATCGGCGGTTTTGAAAAGGCAGATCAGGGGACCGTTTTTTTTAACGGACAGGATATCTCCCACCTTCCTCCCAATAAAAGGCAGGTCAATACTGTCTTTCAGAAATATGCTCTTTTTACCCATATGACCATTGCCGAAAATATCGCTTTCGGTTTAAAGATTAAGGGCAAAAGCAGGGCCTATATTGAGGATAAGATTAAATATGCGTTGAAGCTGGTCAATCTGGATGGCTATGAAAACCGCACTCCTGACTCCTTAAGCGGCGGTCAGCAGCAGCGAATTGCCATTGCCCGGGCCATTGTGAATGAGCCTAAGGTACTGCTTTTGGATGAGCCTCTGGGGGCTCTGGATTTAAAGCTCAGGCAGGATATGCAGTATGAGCTGATTCGTTTGAAAAATGAGCTGGGAATTACCTTTGTTTTTGTGACCCATGACCAGGAAGAGGCTCTTACCATGTCCGATACTGTTGTGGTAATGAATCAGGGATATATTCAGCAGATCGGCACCCCTGAAGATATCTATAATGAGCCGGAAAACGCCTTTGTAGCTGATTTTATCGGTGACAGCAATATTATCGATGCCATAATGGTGAAGGATGAGCTGGTGGAGATTCTGGGCACCCGGTTTGCCTGTGTGGATACCGGCTTTGGAAAGAATAAGCCTGTGGATGTAATGATTCGGCCTGAGGATATTGAACTGGTCTCTCCCGAAAAGGGAACCATTGAGGGGGTGGTCACCCACTTGATTTTCAAAGGTGTGCATTACGAAATGGAGGTACTGGCCAATGGCTTTGAATGGCTGGTTCATTCTACCGTTCTGGTTCCTGTGGGAACAAGGGTGGGCATCCATGTAGACCCCTTCAATATTCAAATCATGCACAAACCGGAATCCGAGGATGAGGAGGCTGTGGCTTTAGATGAATAAGAAAAAACTCTGGCTGAGCGGCCCTTATTTATTTTGGGCTGCCGCCTTTATCATTATCCCTTTATGTATGGTAATTTACTATGGGTTTACGGACAGAACGGGAGCTTTCACTCTGGAGAATATTTTTTCTATTTCTTCTCCTGAGCATTTAAAAGCTTTATGGCTGTCCCTTTTACTGTCCTTTATCAGCACGGTAATCTGTCTGCTTCTGGCTTATCCCCTGGCTTTGGTTTTAGCCGGTATGAATAAAAATCAGCAGAGCCTTATTGTTTTGATTTTCATCCTTCCCATGTGGATGAATTTTTTGCTTCGTACTTTAGCCTGGCAGACCCTTCTGGAAAAGACCGGTGTAATTAATCATATCCTTTCTCTTTTGCACCTGCCTTCTCTGGAAATCATCAATACACCCTATGCCATCATTTTAGGTATGGTTTATAATTTCCTGCCCTTCATGGTTCTGCCTGTTTATAACGCTCTGTGCAAAATTGATCCCAACGTAATCAATGCGGCCAGAGACCTGGGGGCAAACAGCATCCAGACCTTTTTGCGGATTACGCTTCCCCTCTCCCTTCCCGGAGTAATCAGCGGAATCACCATGGTCTTCATTCCTGCATTAACTACCTTTGTCATCAGCAATCTGTTAGGCGGAGGTAAAATCCTGCTGATCGGAAATGTCATTGAACAGGAATTTACCCAGGCCTCCAACTGGCATGTAGGCAGCGGATTATCCTTCGTCTTAATGCTTTTTATTTTGATCAGTATGATTGCCTCTGCCATATGGGATAAAGACGGGGAGGGTACAATGCTATGAAAAAATTCTTTTCGATTCAGGCAAGGCGTATCTATATTGCCCTGATTATGCTGTTTTTATATGCCCCCATTGTTACGCTTATGGTTTTATCCTTTAATGCCTCAAGAAGTCGGGCCAAATGGGGTGGATTTACCTTGGACTGGTATAAATCTCTTTTTGAAAATGAAGCTATTATGCAGGCTTTGTACAATACTTTGGCTATTGCCCTTCTTTCTTCCGTTATTGCAACGATAATCGGTACCATCGCCTGCATTTCCATTAACAGCATGAACCGTAAGGGACGTACCATCGTCATGGGAATTACCAATATCCCCATGCTGAATGCGGACATTGTAACCGGTATTTCCCTGATGCTGCTGTTTATCAGTCTGGGAGTCCGGTTCGGCTTTGGAACCATTTTACTGGCCCACATTACCTTCAACATCCCTTATGTGATTCTAAGTGTAATGCCCAGAATGAAGCAGCTTAATCCCAGTGTCTATGAGGCGGCTCTGGATTTGGGTGCCTCTCCCGTCAGTGCCTGGTTCAAGGTGGTTCTTCCGGATTTGGCACCGGCGATTCAATCCGGATTTTTAATGGCCTTTACCATGTCCCTGGACGATTTTATCATTACCCATTTCACCAAGGGGCCCGGGGTGGATACTCTCTCTACTAAAATATATACCGAGTTAAAAAAGGGCATCAAGCCGGAAATGTATGCACTTTCCACCATTATATTTATTACGGTTCTTGTACTTTTGCTTTTGGTCAATAAGACGCCTTCCCCGGAGAAAAAGCTGAAACGCCAGCTCAGACTGAACCGGCTTACCAAAAGTCCTTATTTTAAATATGCTCTTACCTCTCTTCTGCTTCTTCTTGCCGGAGGGGGAATTTTCTTTGCCTATATGCGGTTTAAGGAGCCCCGGGTGGAACAGGTAATTATCTATAACTGGGGAGAATATCTGGACCCTGATGTGATCACCATGTTTGAAGAAGAAACAGGGATTCAGGTTATCTATGACGAATATGAAACCAATGAAATCATGTATCCAAAGGTGGTATCCGGTACTTCTGCCTATGATCTGCTCTGTCCCTCCGACTATATGATTGAGAAAATGATTGAAAACGATATGCTGCTGGAAATTAATTACGAGAATATTCCCAATGCGGCAAATATAGGGCAGCAATACTATGAGCAGGCCGAAGCCTATGATCCCCAAAATAAATATTCCATTCCTTATTGCTGGGGAACCGTAGGGATTCTGTATAATAAGACCATGGTGGATGAGCCGGTGGACAGCTGGTCCATTCTCTGGGATGAAAAATATGCTGATAATATTCTGATGCAGGACTCCGTCCGGGATGCTTTTATGGTGGCTTTAAAGCTTAACGGCCATTCCATGAACTCCACGGATGAGACTGAGCTGGAACAGGCAAAGGAGCTTCTGATTAAGCAGCAGCCTCTTGTCCAGGCCTATGTTATCGATCAGGTAAGAGACAAGATGATTGGAGGCGAAGCAGCCCTGGGCGTAATCTATTCCGGGGAAGCCATCTATACCCAGATGGAAAATCCGGATTTGGAATACGTGATTCCCAGAGAAGGAACCAATGTCTGGATTGACTCCTGGGTTATTCCAAAAACTTCCCGGAATAAGGAAAATGCGGAAGCCTTTATTAACTTTGTCTGCCGCCCGGATATTGCTCTTTTGAATTTTGAATACATTACCTACTCTACTCCTAACGAGGCAGCCAGAGAGCTGATTGAGGATGAAGAGATTCGTAATTCTTCCATAGCCTTTCCGGATGTAAGTCTGTATCAGAATCTGGAAACCTTCACCTATATCGGTGAGGATGGGGATGCTTTATACAACAGGCTCTGGAAAGAGGTAAAATCACAGTAAAAAAACCGATGTGAGCTTTCGTCTCACATCGGTTTTTCTTATCTGATTCTTTCCGGAAAGCCTACCTTTTTTTCTACCTTTCTCAAAGTTTTATTGGCATAGTAGGCAGCCTTTTCTGCATTTTCCCTAATGATACTGTCAATATACGTCTTATCCTTGGATAAACGGTTAAACTCCTCCTGGATAGGCTTCAGCACTGACACTACCGCTTCTCCCACAGCAAGCTTAAATTCACCGTATCCCTTTCCTGCAAACTCTTTTACTGCCTCATCGGTGGTTTTCCCCGTGCAGGTACAGTAAATGTCCAGAAGGTTTTTTATGCCGGGCTGTTCGTCCCGGTAACAGATACAGGCTTCAGAATCGGTAACTGCCCGTTTAAATTTCCGAATGATGGTATCACTGTCATCCATCAATAAAATACTGGCATTAGGATTTTCGTCGGATTTACTCATCTTCTTTGTGGGATCCTGGAGACTCATAATCTTCGCACCGATTTTTCCCACATAGGGCTCCGGAATGGTAAAGACATCTCCATAAATGGCATTAAAACGCTTTGCAATATCTCTGGTGATTTCCAGATGCTGAAGCTGATCCTTTCCCACCGGTACCACATCCGACTGGAACAGCAGAATATCTGCTGCCATTAATACCGGATAAGTGAACAGACCTGCATTAATGTTATCCTCATGCTTTGCCGCTTTATCCTTAAACTGTGTCATACGGTTTAATTCTCCCATATAGGTGAAACAGTTTAAAATCCAGGAAAGCTGGGCATGGCCGGAAACATGAGACTGATAAT
>JBJELS010000148.1:0-11370 GCA_051879275.1 Lachnospiraceae bacterium | reverse complement strand
TTAAATCTTGACTATAAGGATCTTTGGTTTAAGAAAGTGGCAGATGGCGAGTATATGATTATAACCGAAGAAGAAGCGAAGAATTCCGTTGAAGAGGTGAAGCCTGAACAGGGCGGAGGAGAGGATACCCAAAAGCAATACATAGAGGTTGACGGCGTAAGGGTCGAGGTTGAGACTATACAAAACAACGGACCGGATAATGAAAACATCGTGTGGGTAATTGCAGGAGACGGCTATACAGAGTCAGAGCTGACGAAGTACAGGGAAAAAATAGAGGAAATTTATACATATATTTTCCAAACAGAGCCTTATAATCAGTTTAAGGATAAGATTAATATTTATGCCCTTAAGACGATTTCTAATACCTCCGGCTTTGGAACGGGAAACGGCGGTGAAAATGATACTGTTTTTGGAATCCATTCGGGCGAGGGTGATTTTTGTAACATAGGAGATAACGGACTTGGCTTTGTTCGTTCCTCATGTCAGGCACTAAAAGAGAGCCTTATAGGTACACAGACAGAGATTACATCATATCAGATTATCAGTAATGCCACAGAAGAAACAGAATATTGCGGTACAGAATATATGAATGGTATGTTGAGCATTTTCACGGATAATTACAGGCTTGCCAATGTGGCTCTTCGTGGAATGGGGCATACCCACGGGCTTGCAGACGAAAACGATTCAAATTCGTCAGGAGTGAATGCTGCATACAAACAAAAAGGAGTGGCTCCGGATGTAAATACGCTTTCCTGGAGAAAGTTTCTGGGATACAAAGGGGTGGGAGCCTACGAAAAGCCTTCCTGTCCGCAGGTTACGCCAAGATATAACTGTATAATGAAGGATTATGCAGAGTATTGCCCTGTATGTAAAGCACATGTCTTTGACACATTAAATCAAAAGCTTAACCAGAAAAAAATTCTGCTTTATCAAGACGATGTGGAAATTACAACGGCAGAAGAACCGGGATACATATTTGCCAATGGAAATATTTATGATGTCCACGTTAATGATGAAAGCAGGAAAATAGATATAATAGGTTCAGAAAATATCACAGAGGCAAACGGGAAAAAGCTTGAAGCCAGAACAATTGTCAGAAGTTATGAAAATGAAGCACAAAACTATGAGCTGAAGCTGGAAATAAAGAGCCAAAACGGAAGCATAAAGTATGTGACCCAAAGGACATTTATGCTTTTGTGTAACGAGCTTGAATCCCTATCCGTGGTTACTGAAGAGCTAGGCGGGCTGGTAGAGGGTGATACCCTGGATGTAACACTTAAAAAGGTAGGTCGCAGTGTGCCGGTAAAGCCGTCAAATAAGATAATCGTTAACAATATCAATACGTTGACGGCAGAGGAGAAAAAGGCAATTGAAGATGCGGTCAGGGAAGCAAATCAGAATATATTTCCGGCTGATACACAGGTAAAAGTCGAAAACAGCAACGAGGTGAAGATTACTTACCCGGACGGGTCCACAGATACAATGCAAGTAGCAGAGCTGGCAGAGGAAAAAAGGGTAATGAACTACACCATAACCTTTGATACTGCTGGCGGAAGTGCTGTGGAGCCTCAAAAAGTAGCTCATCATGCAGCAGTAGCCTTACCTAAAGAACCGACCAGGGCGGGATTCAGGTTCTTAGGCTGGTACAAGGGAGACCAGATATATGATTTTTCAGCGGCCGTAGAGACAGATTTGGTATTAACAGCAAAGTGGCTGGATTTGGGAGAGGTTGAAGACGGCGATCAGGACAAACTGGAAAACAGGACTGAAATAGCAGAAAAGATTTGGGTGGCAGGCGTACAGGATTTAGTTTATAACGGAAAGAAGCAGATACAGTCCTTGCGTGTCTATGACGGAAACAAGCTTTTGACAGAGAAGAAGGATTATACACTTTCTTACAAAAATAATCAGGAAGCTTATGTATTGACAAAGAAGGGAGCCTACGATCCTGCTAAGGCACCACAGGTAACTATTAGCATGAAGGGAGATTACAGTGGAAAGAAAACGCTGTATTTCCAGATTCTTCCCAAAAGCCTCTCCGACAGTGATATCGTTGCAGATGATCTTTTTGTAAACTATAATGGAAAAGAACATAAGGCAGCTCCGGTGGTGAGCTGGAATGGAAAAAAGCTGTCCAAGAATGACTTTACGGTAACCCCGGAGAAAGGAAAGAATCTTATCGGAAGTGCAGGGGAAACCACACAGATTGCTCTGACTCTGACCGGATGCGGTAACTATACCGGAGCCAGAGAGGTGATTTTGACTATTGCCCGGAAAACAACGGACGTGGCTATGAGTAAGGTAAAGGTAACCGTACCAAAGAGCATAAGCTGGGAGGAGTTTGAAAAGGCAGGATTTGTATTTGCCGAGAATGCAGTTAAGATAGAATATCGAAACAATGATCTGGTACAGGGGGAAGACTATACTGTACGTTATGAAAATAACAAGGCAGTGGGAAAAGCCACTCTGATTGTGGAAGGAATGTCAAGTACAGATAAGGCTATTCATTATTATGGACAGAAACGCATTACTTTCCAGATTACCGGAATCTCTATGAGCAAGGCAACGGCTGAGGGACTGGAAAAGAACTATGTTTACAGCCAAAAAGCGATGGAGCCGTTAGCCTGGAACAGGGAAAATGGGGAACCTGCTGTTGTTCTGAAGGTTAACAACAGGGTTTTGCAGAAAGAAGATTACCATGTGACTTACAGTAAAAATGTGGATACGGGAACTGCTTCTATGACAGTTACCGGCAACCCGGCAGCAGGCTATACCGGCAGCAAGAAATTTACCTTTAAGATTACCGCCAAACCGATAGCCGGTATGGCAGTCTTTGCAGAAAACGGGAAAACGACTATCACCACTCCGATTATGAAGGGCGGTGCAAAACCGGCTGTTGTAGTAACCGATGGCAATCGGCAGTTAACGGAAGGAAAAGACTACACTCTGGTATATGGAAGGAACACTAAAGCAGCCAGTGCATCTGTCACAGCCAGTGCACCTGTAGTAACCGTAAAAGGAAAGGGAAATTACACCGGAAGTACAGCACTGAACTTTACCATTGAAAACAAACCAATCGGCAGCGAGGGAATCGTCTTAGTTGCCAAGGACAAGGAAGAGAATCTGAAGAAGGGTGGTTTTAAACAGAGCTTTAAGATTTATGACACAGATGGAAAAGCCCTGACCACAGCCGATTATGATGCCAAGAATGTAGTGTACACTCTGGTGAAAAATGCCAATGGTGAAGCTGTAGAGCAGGTTCTGGATCCGAAAACTACGGATAAGATTAAAGCCGGTTCTGTGATTCAGATTACCGTAACGGGAAAGGGAGCCTATGCAGGAGGAGAGGAGGATGGTACCATCAGTGGTACCTATCGTATCCTGGCAGGTGAATGTGACATCAGCAAAGCAAAGATTAAAATTGCAGATCAGGAATACACCGGAAAAGCTGTAGAGATTAAAGAACGTGATATGACAGAAGCTTATATTCCAAAGGGAAAAGTAAAAGTGCAGCTGATGGAAACAGCAAATGGCTCTACCGAATACCACTTTGAAATTGTGGAAGGAAGCTATGTGAATAACGTGAAGAAAGGAACAGCTAAAGTAACCCTTAGAGGAATCGGGGAGTTCGGAGGAGAAAAGGTAGTAACCTTTAGGATTACACAGCGTAACGTAGAGAAGAACTGGTGGGAAGAAATGATGGTAAGAATTTTTGGTTAATCCGCTGGTTTATCTTCATCAAATGAAGATTTTTACAAATAAAAGAAAAGGAGAAGAGGATGAAGGACGTAATATTGAAGAAATTTGCAGAAGTGTTTGGTGATGGTGAGGGAGCAAAGGCTTTTTTTGCACCGGGGCGTGTAAACATGATCGGTGAACATACGGATTATAACGGCGGTCATGTATTTCCTGCGGCATTGACTATAGGAACCTATGGTGTGGCAAGAAAAAGAAATGACAATAAATTAAGGTTCTATTCTATGAATTTTGACCGTCTGGGAGTTATTGAATCTTCTTTGGATGATCTGCTTCCCTGTAAGGAAGCGGGCTGGACCAATTACCCTAAGGGAGTGATGTGGGCCTTTGCTGAAAGAGGAATGAAGATGGACTGTGGAATGGAATTATTGTTAAACGGCAATATCCCCAATGGCTCAGGGCTTTCTTCCTCTGCTTCCGTAGAGGTACTGACCGGCTTTATTTTAAGAGACCTCTTTGGATTTGAGGTGACTAATCAGGATCTGGCACTGATCGGACAATATTCCGAGAATAATTTTAACGGCGTTAACTGCGGAATTATGGATCAGTTTTCCATTGCCATGGGTAAGGCGGGCCATGCCATCTTTTTGGATACAGCAGATCTTTCCTATACCTATGCACCGATTAAATTGGAAAAGGCTAAAATTGTAATTGCCAGCAGCAATAAGAAACGGGGTCTGGGTGATTCCAAATATAATGAAAGAAGAAGTGAATGTGAGACGGCCTTGGAAGAGCTTAAGAAGGTAGTGGATATCAAGGCTCTTGGGGAGTTGACCGAGGAAGAGTTTGAGGCCAATAAAGCTGCGATTAAGGATGATATCCGCATAAAGAGAGCAAAGCATGCAGTTTATGAAAACCAGAGAACCATCAAGGCAGTAAAAGCCCTTCAGGCCAATGATGTAGCCTTGTTTGGAGAGCTGATGAACGCTTCCCATGTTTCTCTGAGAGATGATTATGAAGTCACCGGAATTGAGCTGGATACTCTGGTGGAGGAAGCCTGGAAGATTGACGGAGTAATCGGTTCCCGGATGACCGGTGCAGGCTTTGGCGGCTGTACGGTAAGTATCGTTAAGGAGGAAGCCATCGATACCTTCATTGAAAAAGTGGGAGCTGCCTATAAGGAGAAAATCGGCTATGCTGCTGATTTCTATGTAGTTGAACTGGGTGACGGTCCCAGAGTATTATAAGATATACGAGCCAATAAAGGACTGCAAAAGCTTTTGCAGTCCTGAATTATGATTTTAGAAAAAGACAGTAAACGGAAAATATCAAGGGAATGGAGTAAGAGGAAAATGATAGGTGTGCGGATACGGCAGCTGGTAGATTATGGCTTAAGAAAAGGCCTGGTGGAAAAGGAGGATGAGATTTATACGATTAATCGGCTTCTTGAATTATTTGGCCTGGATGAACCGGGGGAGGAAGCAGCTTCGCAGGAGAATAACAGTGAGGCGGAAGAAGAGCCTCAATTAGAGGATATCCTGAAGGATATGCTTGATTATGCCAATGCTCAGGGACTGATGAAGGAAAACGGTATTACCCATAGAGATTTGTTTGATACGAAAATCATGAGTGTTCTGTTGCCCAGACCCAGTGAGGTAATCCGCCATTTTTGGAAGCTTTACCGGGAAGAATCCCCTAAGGCAGCCACCGATTTTTATTATCAATTCAGCCAGGATAGTGACTATATCCGCAGATATCGGATATGTAAGGATCTGAAATGGGTAACTCCTACAGAGTACGGCGATATGGATATTACCATAAATCTGTCTAAGCCGGAAAAGGATCCAAAGGCAATAGCAGCAGCAAGGCAGGCAAAGCAGAGCGGATATCCTAAATGTCTTCTCTGTATGGAAAATGAGGGCTATGCCGGACGTATTAACCATCCGGCCAGACAGAATCATCGAATTATTCCCATAGAAATCAACCAGAGTAAATGGGGATTTCAATATTCTCCCTATGTATATTATAACGAGCACTGCATTGTGTTTAACAGTGAGCATACACCCATGAAAATTGAGCATGCCACCTTCTGCAAGCTGTTTGATTTTGTTAAGCAGTTCCCTCATTATATGGTGGGCTCCAATGCAGACCTGCCTATCGTAGGCGGTTCGATTTTAAGCCATGACCACTTTCAGGGGGGAAATTATGAATTTGCCATGGCTAAAGCTGCCGTAGAAAAAGAGTTTACCGTAAAGGGCTTTGAGGATATACATGCAGGTATTGTAAAATGGCCTATGTCAGTTATCCGTTTATGGGGAAGGGATACAGAGAGAATTATCGCTCTGGCAGACCGGATACTGGATACCTGGAGAGAATATACGGATGAGGCTGCCTTCATCTATGCCTATACGGATAATGAACCTCATAATACCATCACTCCCATCGCCAGAAAGCGGGGAGAAAATTATGAAATTGACCTGGTACTGAGAAATAATATTACCACTAAAGAACATCCTTTGGGAGTTTATCATCCTCACGCAAATCTGCACCATATTAAGAAGGAAAATATCGGTCTTATTGAGGTGATGGGATTGGCGGTGCTTCCGGCCAGACTGAAGCAGGAAATGGAAGAGCTGGCAGAGGCCCTGCTCGCCGGTGAGGATATCCGTACCCATAAGGAGCTGGAGAAGCATGCGGATTGGGCAGAGGAATTTTTATCTGTCCGAGGTACATTGACCAGGGAAAATGTTATGGATATTCTTCATGAAGAAATCGGAAAGGTTTTTCGCCAGGTTCTGGAGGATGCAGGGGTATACAAAAGGACGGAAGAGGGACAGGAAGCCTTTATGCGCTTTATTTGCCATCTGAATGCCTGAGACGGGAAGAAATAAAGGAAATCACAGGATGAGAATAATTTTAGTCGGTATGAACGCAAAATATATCCATTCCAATCCGGCCATCTATTCTCTTGCAGCCTATGCAAAGGCACATCTTGGGGAGAAAGAAAAACAGGAATGCGAATTGGTGTTGGCAGAATATACCATTAACCAGCAAAAGGAAGAGATCATAGCAGACCTATACAGAAAAAAGCCGGATATTCTGGCTTTTTCCTGTTATATCTGGAACTGGTCCTTGGTACAGGAAATTTTTGTTACCCTTCATAAGCTATACCCGAAGCTGCCTATCTGGCTGGGAGGCCCGGAGGTATCTTATACGCCGAAGAAAATCCTTGAGGAATATCCTTTTCTTGCGGGAATTATGATAGGAGAAGGAGAAGTGACCTTTACGGAGCTTTGCAGATGTATGCTCCTTCGGGGTAATCCCTCCACTATTGCCGGCGTAGTAACAGCTGAGGGAGAAGGAAAGCAAAGGCCCCTTACCCCTCTGGATGAGATACCCTTCTTTTACGAAGATATGGAGAATTTTGCCTATCGGATCATCTATTATGAAAGCAGCAGGGGCTGTCCTTACCGATGCAGCTACTGTCTTTCTTCCATAGATAAAACATTTCGGTTAAGGAGGCCGGAGCTGGTAAAAAAGGAACTGCAGTTTTTTCTGGAGCACAGGGTTCCCCAGGTGAAATTTATTGACAGAACCTTTAATGCCAACAGAGAGCATGCAATGGCAATCTGGCAATATCTGAAAGAAAATGACAATGGTGTTACAAACTTTCATTTTGAAGTGGCTGCAGACAGCTTGAGCAAAGAAGAGATTGAGCTTTTGAGCTCCCTGCGTCCGGGATTTGTGCAGCTGGAAATCGGTGTTCAGTCCACCAATACAGTCACTTTATTAGAAATCAACCGGCCCATGAAAACAGAAGCAGTTTGTCGGGCAGTGGAAGCATTACAGAAAAATCATAATGTTCATCTTCATCTGGATTTGATTGCCGGGCTGCCGGGAGAAGATTATGAAAGCTTTGGAGTGTCCTTTAATCAGGTTTATGCCATGAAGCCGCATCAGCTGCAGCTTGGTTTTTTAAAGGTACTGAAGGGCTCGCCTTTGTGGGAAAAAGCGGACGAGTATGGCATTATTTATCAGGATAAGCCGCCCTACGAGGTGCTGTTTACCCGGTGGATGCCCTATGAAAAGCTGTTGAAGCTTAAGGAAATAGAGGAGGTATTGGAAATTTATTATAACAGCGGTCAGTTTGCCTATACGGTGGCTATGCTGGAGCAGGAGTTTGCTTCTTTTTTTGCCTTTTATGAAGAGCTTGCCTCTTTTATGAGCCAAAAAAAGAGGCTCGGCAGCAGTCCTGCCAGAAGCTATCGCTATCAGCTTCTTTTAAATTTTATTCGTAAAAAAGTTCCCCAAAAGGAAGAAATGTTCGTTGAGCTTCTTACCTTTGATCTTTATTTACGGGAGAAAATGAAGACAAGACCTGAATTTTGTGGTAGTCTGGAGAATATACGGGAGGAAAGCCGACAGCTTTACCGTAAGGAAGAAGAGCAAAGAAGCCTTTTGCCGGAATATGTGGATTATAACAGCAGGCAGCTGGCCAAGATGACCCACCTGGAACCCTTTATCTGGTCTGTGTGGGAAAAAGGAGGCTGTTGCCGTATGGAAGAAAAGGCTTTGGTTCTTTTTGATTATCAGAAAAGAGATCCTCTGACGGCGGATGCAAGGGTACAGATTATCCGTGGATGGTGACATAGAGGAATAAACGGAGGTAGAAATACATGAAGAAAAAAACACCGTTGATTTTGGAGGCCCTGTTTCGGGAATATGGAAAGGAATATATTTGTTATTTGAACCATGAGAATGCCCTGCAGCTTTTGATTGCTACTATGCTCAGTGCTCAGTGTACGGACGATAGAGTAAATATGGTGACCAGGGATTTATTTAAGCGGTATGTTACCGCTGAGGATTTTGCCAATGCAGATTTGAAGGAGCTGGAGAAAATGATTCATTCCACCGGCTTTTACCGGAATAAGGCTAAAAATATTATTGCCTGCTGTAAAGAGCTGGTAGAAAAGTATGACGGAGAGGTGCCTAACGATCTGGATGCCCTCACTAATCTGGCGGGTGTGGGACGTAAGACCGCCAATGTGGTAAGAGGTCATATCTATCACGAGCCCAGTGTGGTGGTAGATACGCATGTAAAGCGAATCAGTAAGAAGCTGGGATTGACCAAAAATGACGATCCGGTAAAGGTAGAGTTTGATTTAATGAAGGAGCTGCCTAAGGAATATTGGATTGTGTGGAATACCCATATTATTCGTCTGGGAAGAACCATTTGTAAGGCTCCTACTCCCAAGTGCGAAATCTGCTTTTTGCAGGAATACTGTGATGATTTTAAAAAGCGAAGCAAAAAGGCGGCAAAGAAATGAGCGCCTTACAGGACTATGTCTGTATTGACCTGGAAACTACCGGATTAAAGCCTGGAAGGGACAGGATTATCGAGATAGGTGCGGCCAGGGTCAGGCAGGGAGTGATTGTGGAAACCTTCAGTCAACTGATCAACCCCAGAATGGAGCTTCCGGAAAGAATCACCAACTTAACGGGTATAACGGCCCACGAGCTTAAGGATCAGCCTGTACTTCAGCAGATACTTCCGAAATTAGAGAGATTTTTAGGAGAAGATGTGCTGCTGGGACATCACATCACCTTCGATTATGCTTTTTTGAAACGGGCCTTTGTCAATGAAAGGAAAAGCTTCGAGAAGCAGGGTATTGATACTTTAAGGCTGGCGAGGGCTTTTGTGGCAGACTGTGAGAGCAGGAAGCTGGAAAGTCTGTGCAGATATTTTTCCATTGCCTACAAGCCCCACAGAGCCCTGCAGGATGCATGTGCTACGGTTCAGCTCTATGAAGAAATGGCAGCACGCTATTATTCAGAAGAGGTTAAAGAGATTTTTCTTCCCAGGCCGTTGATTTATAAGGTAAAAAAAGAGAGCCCCATTACCAGGGCCCAGGCAGAACGACTTTACCGGATATTGGAACGGCATGGAATAAAAGCCGGGGTAGAAATCGAATCCCTGACCAAAAATGAAGCTAGCCGTTATCTGGATCAATTGTATGCAGCATACGGACGATAGCATCCTTTCGGGGAGAATTAAGAGTCTTAGCCTTGTCAATCAGCTCCTGAATTTTTTCTCCCTGTCCCTGCTCCTTATAAATAGAGGCAGCAAGAGAATAGGAGGCACTGATATCTGTTCCTGCCGAAATGGCCGTATTCAAAACGGTAAGGGCCGGAAGGATATAGCCATCCTGAGCCAGAAGAGAAGCATATTCCTGGAGAAGGGTAATCAGCTCTGTATAATGTTGATCATATTCGGTCAAGGCAGGCAGGTTAGCTACTCCGTAAGCAGCCTTAAGCTCCGTATTGGTAATATAATTCAGATTCACTATTTTGGTCTTTTCAAGATAAAAAAGGCGTTCCATAATTTCACCGATTCGGGAATTGGCAATTAATTTTTGGCTGCATGCGGGAGTTAACAGCTTTCCGGGAGAAAGAGCCAGGGCAGAGAAGGAAAAATAGTTAAGCTGCTCCAGGGATTTTTTTCGTACTCCATTGGCTTCTTCCTCTTTTTTCCAGAAGGAATTCTCTGTTTTGGTCTCTATTTTTTCATCACGGCTGATGGCATGGTGGATTACCAGAATCAGGATGATAAAACTTGCAAAAAAAGGGAATTTCATATATAATATCCTCTCGAGATAAATTTATCGGTATCGTATAGCCTGACTCTAAACAATTACTTGAATCAGGAATGTGCACCGCAGGAAGGAGGCGGGAATTAATGATTAATTTTCATAGTGCTAAGACAAAAAAGGTGATTTCTTCCATAATCATCATTCTTCTGGTACTGGCTATGATTGTGCCTACCATTGCTTCTTTATTATCCTACTAATCAGATAAGAAACGAGAAGGTGCTAAGGTTATTCAACTTTAGCATATTTTATATCACTTAGCAACAATTCCCTGCAGAATTCGGATAAGGGAAATTTGAGGAAATGATGAAAACCGGAAAGCCATCGGAGAGTGTGCTGAAACGCTCTATTATCAAACCGTTTAAAAACAGAAGGAAGGAAGTGATTCAGGGTGCAGGTGTAGGGGAGGACTGCGCTCTTTTTTCTTTAGAAGAAAATATGACAGCAACGTCAGTATCTGCCTTTTCTGTACTAAACAGTGGATTTTTTTCTGCTCAGCTTATGGCAGCGGTCAATAATGTGGCAGCTTCTGGGGCAGAGCCTGTGGCTATTCTGATTTCGGCAGTTTTGCCAAAAGACTATGAGGAAAAAGAGCTTAAAGCTTTGAGCACGGAAGCGGAAATGGTCTGTCAAAGCTTAAATATACAGGCAGCAGGTGGGGATACCCGATACAGCTCATGGGTGCTGAAGCCGCAAATCAGCGTTACGGTTCTGGGAAAGAAATCTTTTCGCAGTACCTTTACGAAAAAAAGCAGTCCGGGTCAGGATGTGGTAATGACCAAGTGGCTGGGACTGGCGGGAACCGCCTTTTTGGCCAAGCAGAAAAGAGAAGATCTTAAAAAGCGACTACCTGCAGGACTTTTGGATGAAGCGGAAAAATTTATGGGAGCAGTTTCGGTGCTTGAGGAGGCTGCCCTGGCGGTGAAGTCCGGTGCCGACAGCATGCATGATATTTCCCGTGGAGGACTGTTTACCGCTCTATGGGAGCTTGCAGAGAAAGACGGTATCGGACTGGAAATCGATATAA
>JBJELS010000147.1:0-11385 GCA_051879275.1 Lachnospiraceae bacterium | reverse complement strand
TTCCCCTCTTCCCTCCCTACTTTTGGCCTGCTTGTCCGGCTCCAGTGGGGACTGCTTCTAATACTAGCCTCCAGTCACCAAGTCACCCGACCTTCAGCTTCTTCTCCACCCGGCCCTGGTCTATCCCACGCTGCCTTGCTCGGCCCTATCTCCTTGTATCGGCCCTCCCCCCTGACTCGCCCTACCTTCCTTGATCCGCCTACCCTCCCCGACTCGGCCCGGCAGAAGCTTTGGCCAAAGCTTTGCCGGGCCTCTGTCACCTTGCAGCAAATCGCTCTATGGTAAAGCTTCCGCCCTTCCCGGGCCTTATCGTAATGGCTCCCGTGTCAGGAGTCTGCAGCACCATGCTTTCTACGGACAAAAGCCGATCCAGTGTTTCCCCTGCCGGATGACCATAGGAATTGTTTTTCCCACAGGAAATCAGACTTACCACAGGCCGAACCTGTTCCAGAAAGGCCGTACTGCTGGAGCCCGCTGAGCCATGATGTGCAACCTTAAGCACATCAAATTGTCCTATTTGGTCAATTCTTTCCAAAATTTCTTCCTCGCCCTCTTTTTCAACATCACCGGTCAACAGCAGAGAAAAATCATCATAAATAACCCCCAGTACCAAAGAGCCATTATTTGACTCATATCTCTTTCCTTCCGAAGCACCTCCCGGATGAAGGCAGAAAAAACTTGTTTTTCCGTCTATAATACTGTCTCCGGCTTTCAGATAAACAACTGATACTCCTGCCATCTTTGCTGAATCCAGAAGTTCACTCAGCTTTAATGCAGCCTCTCTATCATCAATTTCTCTATCATCAGCTTCATTATCATCAGCCTCTCTACCTCTCACACTTTCCGGCAAGAACAATGTTCCAATAGAGATATGTTCTTCCCCTGCCAACTCCAGAAGCTCCAGGATTCCATTGTAGTGATCCTGATCCAGATGACTGATAAAAATACCCTCAATTCTACCGTAGCCCTTTGCCCGGAGGAAGGGAAGCAGGCGATAAGTGCCCGCCTTACTGACCGAACTGCTGCCGCAGTCCGAGAGATATACACGGCCGCTTTCGCTGCGAATTACTACCGAATCTCCCTGGCCTACATCCAGCATGGTAATCTCCATGCCCCATTGGGGATTCATAAACAGAAGCTGTACACAGGCCAACAGCCCTAAAAAGCAAAACAGTTCAGGCAGCCTGTGAGGCAGCCACAGAAGAAGAATGAGACCGAGAGAAAAAAGAAAGATACATATCCATAACGCTCTTCCCTGATATCCTTCCCAAACCGGGAGTCGTTCAAAAGCTTTACAGCAAAGCTGATAATAAAAGAGAATTATTCTGATTGCCGGAACCGGCAGAGCACAAAGAAAGGCAGCAGAAGAAAAAAGTCCCTCTATCAGTAAAAGGATGAGTCCCAGTCCCAAAAGCACAGCCATTGCCGGAACTACTAACAGATTCAGAAAAACACTGTGCCAGGGAAAGGTACCAAAGCTGTATAAAAGCACCGGTAAGGTTACAAGCCCCACTCCCAGGCTTACAAACAGGGCCTGTATTCCTTTCTTTTTTGGAGAAAAAAGTTGATTCAGCCGGGGAACCACTGCACTGACTCCTATCACGGCTAAGTAAGATAATTGAAAACCACTGTTATCAATGGCATAAGGATTTAAGATAAGTTGGATGATTGCTGACAGCCCCAGAGCTGAAAGACTGTCATAGGAACGGCCTGTTAATTTGGCCAGAAGTAAAACACAAAACATCAGAGTGGCTCTGAAGGTGGATACACTGCAGCCGGTGAAATAGCAGTATACCGACATAAACGACATAGAGAGCAGGGATGCTGCAGCCACAGGAAGTATAAGCCTTTGCAGAAGCTTGTATAAGCCCATTCCCAACAGCATCAGGTGGAGACCCGAAATTGATAAGAGATGGGATATCCCGTTTCTCTGATAAAGAGCTTTTGTTTCATCTGAAATCTCGTTCTTTTCTCCCAAAAGCATGGCGGAGATAAGTGCTCCCTCTTCTTTACCCAAAGAGCGAATCAGGGTCTCTTTTGCCCACTGCCTCAGCTTCCATGCTCTCTCGCCAAAGCCGCCTCCGGAAAGGCTTTTCCTCTCAAGTACCCTGACCTTTTTCAGCTGTCCGTAAATTCCACAGGAGCGATACCATTTTCCAAGATCAAACTGTCCCGGATTGGAAGGCTTTTCCCAAAAGCTCACTTCTCCCTCCAACACCAGCTTATCTCCAATCAGCGGCTCCTCTTCTCCGGCTCTGAAACTGCACAAAAGCTTTCCTACTTCCAGTTCCTTAAAGGACTCATCCCGGATTAAAGCATCTCCTACAGTTACCTGCCAGTAGCAGCTTCCGTAGCTTTCCTTCAGCTCCTTATCCAAAACCCTGCCGCTAAACTGCAGGACAATTTTTTCTGATGTCGCTTTCTGTACCTCTTCCGGAGAATTATCAGTATAAGCACGAAAGATACAGATTACTGCCATTGCTGCCGCCATCCAGCATAAGGGTCGTTGGAAGCCGGATACCAGCAGCTCTGATACCCGTCTCATTCCTCTTGCCCTCCGGCCTCAGCGCTTTGTACCAGATGAGGGTTAGCTTCAAAGGGAACAGAAAAATCATACTTTTCCCGATAATTGATTTTGGATTCTCCTTCCACAAGAAGCTGTACCTTAATTACTCCGGTCAGCTCCGTAAGAGAATTGACCAGGGAATAGATAACCGTATCCGCATTAACAGGATAAGCTGAGACTAAAAAATTACTGTCCAGATTCACATAACAGATTCCATCCTTTACGTTCACACTGAGAATCTGTGTTGCCGGATTAATAGTGGCATAGGCTTCCGTATTACTGCTTCCGTTCTGGGTTATGGGTCCCTTAATCAGCTGTTCCACCACCAGCTTTTCTTTGGAAATATTGGTATTATACATCAGCCTGCGATTAATCTTGACCAATCCGTCACCGGCACTGTTGGAAAAATAAAGAACCAGCTCTGTTTCTTCATAATTCTTCATTTCCTCGCCGGTATTATCGATAAAATTATCCGCTGACATTACACCGATGGTTGTGCCGCTCTTATCCAGAAGATTTTCACCGTTTACCAGAATGGTTACATAGGTAAGATTCTTTATCTGGGTCAGGGTTTTCACCATGGCCGCCCGAGCCAAAACCTCCTGTATCGGCTCTAACTCCTTATACTCAGCACTCAGATTCAGAGTAATCTGTTCTTCCTTCAGACTGTAATCCAAAACAGAGAATCCCAGAATTGCCGGACTAAGCTCCGCCTTTTTAGGTGTGGCAGCAAGCTGTTCCAAAAGCTCCGCGGCCACTGCTGCCGTATCCTCCCTGTCAGCCTCTCCTTCATATTCCAAGGCTGAGAGATGATGATTATTTCGATCCAGATAATAAATCTGATAGGTTTCCTGCTCCTGTCCTGCCCTTTTTTGGCATCCGGCTAAAATGCTCAGGCACAGCACCAGGAATAATATAGTTATTTTTTTCATACACACCCCATTCCTTTTCCCAAAAGCTTCTCTCCTACTTGCTGTAAGTCAAAGGAATTTTTACCCAAAACGCAGTCCCCTCCTGCTCCACACTGGATACCTGAATTGATCCTCTGTGCAATAAAATCACGTTTCTGGTAATAGACAATCCCAGACCGGTACCGCCGATTTCCCGGGAGTGGGACTTGTCCACCCGATAAAAGCGCTCAAAAATCTGCTCATACTCCGATTCCGGAATACCGATACCCGAATCCTCTATGGTTATCAAAAAAAACTGGTGGTCTGCATCCAGAGTAACCCGTACCCAGCCGTTAAGCCGATTATATTTTATGGCATTTTCCACCAGATTGGATAAGGCTAAAGTAAGCTTAACTTCATCTACCTCTGCCGTTACCGAACGGTTACTTTCCAATACCACTTCAATATTCTGTTTCCGGGCAATGGGCCTTAACCGCTTCATCAAAAGCTCCAGAAGCTCATTAATATCCACCAAAGAAATATTCATGCCGGCATTGGTTTTGTCCAGCTTTACCAAAGACAGCAGATCGTTAATGATTTTGTTTTCACGTTCAATCTCCTCTGCAATATCCGTCATAAATTCCCGGTAAAGCTCCGGGGAAGCATCCTCCTGCATCAGCAGAGAATCGGCCAGTACCTTCATGGAGGCCAAAGGAGTCTTTAACTCATGGGAAACGTTGGATACAAACTCCTGCCTGGACTGATCCAGAGTTCTCATTCGGGTCAGTACCTGATTGAAGGCTTCTACAATATGCTCTGTTTCCTCATAGTCCTTGACTGCCAGAGCCTCATCGGTGTATCCCTCCTTAACCTCACTGATGGCTTTGGTAACCTTTTGAAAGGGAACCAGCAGAAAATGAGAGACTGCAAAGCTGGTCATCAGGATCAGAATATTCATCACCACCTCCAGCAAAAAGGCCTTCCTTTCCAGAATACTGATGGTCAGTTCAATGGTATCCGTTGAAACACTGCATAAAAGCACACCTTCCACCAAAAGCGACATATCCGTATCATCCGATTTGGCAGTTCTTAAAATGGGGATTGTAATTTCGATAAATCCGTCCTCACTGTCATAATAGGTGGTGCTTTCTCCCTTAAAGCCGCGCATTGCTTCCTCGGAAATGATAGTTTTCCCTTCACTGATTCCATAAGTGTCCTTAATTACCTTAAAGCTACTGTTCACCACCAATACACGCCCGTCATAAAGATTAGCCATCTGATCCAGCTCTGCATTGATGACATCAGAGGAAGCATTTTGCAGATAATTGTAATAGAGCAGATGATTGGCAATAATATTAAGCTGATTGGAGACCTCAGAAATTCTCACACTGACCGCTCTTTCCTCATAATTACGAATCAGAACCACTCTCACGATGATTCCGGGAACGATTCCCATCACCACAAGAAGCAGAAAGATTCTGACTCTAAGGCTTCTCAGCAGACTGAATTTAACAATTTTTTCCTTTAATCTGTTCCACATATCTCACCCAATCATGCCTTAAAATAGTAACCTACTCCCCACTTTGTGTGGACATACTCCGGCTCACTGGGATTGGTTTCAATTTTTTCTCTAAGTCTGCGGATATGTACATCCACCGTTCTTACATCTCCGGGATACTCCGCTCCCCAAACCAGCTTCAACAGCTTCTCCCTGCTGTACACATGATTGGCATTTACCACTAAAAGCTCCAAAACATCAAATTCCTTAGAGGTAAGGTTCACCTCTCTTCCGGCAATATAGAGCCGTCTGCCGTCAATATCCAGCTTCAGTTGCCCTGCAGTAATCAGCTTCTCCTCTTCCTTCTTCCTTTTACTGTCGGTACGGCGCATAATGGCCTTAATTCTGGCCTTTACTTCCAAAATATTAAAGGGCTTAGTAATGTAATCGTCGGCACCATACTCTAATCCCATAATCTTATCCATATCATCTCCCTTTTCTGTCAGCATGATGATGGGGACGTTGGAAAATTCCCGTATCTGTTGGCAAACCTCCAGTCCGTTGAGTTTGGGAAGCATAATATCCAGCAAAATAATATCAAACTCCTGGTTTTTTGCCTTCTCCAGAGCTTCTTCTCCGTCGAAGGCTGTAGTCACCTGCATGCCTTCCTGCTCCAGACTGAAACGGATTCCTTTAACAATCAATTTTTCATCATCTACCACTAAAACTCTCTTTCCCATCGCTTCCTCACCTTCTGCTGGTTTAACTCTGTTATGATACCTTAATCTGATCCTTAATTTTGGCGAAGGCAGCCTCTTTAATCCCGCTTACCTTCATAATATCCTCTATCCGGGTAAATGGCCCGTTTTCTTCCCGATACGCTATAATGCTTCTGGCACGGCTTTCCCCAATTCCCGGCAGTGTACAGAGTGCAGCTATATCTGCAGTATTTATATCAATCCGAAGATCCGTCGTCTGCTCAGCCCTAACCGTCTCCGGGATTCCCTTCTCCCCGCTTTTTTCCCATTGCTCAACCTGACTGTAGGAGGGAACCGTAATCTTCATTCCATCTTCCAGAAAACCGGCCTGATTCAAATAATCTCCGTCTCCCTCTTCCGTTATGCCTCCGGCAGCCTGTATGGCGTCATATACACGACTTCTTCCGGGCAGCTCATACACACCGGGAGATAGCACCTGCCCGCAAATATGTACCCGGATAGTGGCTGTTTCCTCCCTGCTTTCCCATTCTTCGGATATCGTTTCCTCTACAGCGGGATTCATCCCACGAATGTCATCCCCGGAGTTTACCACAATCTCTTCCTTTACACAGCCGAAAAGGAACAGGCACAAAAAGCCCATTCCTACGCATAGTTTTATTCTTTTTTTCATCAACATATCCTTTCCGGTAAAGCAGCCGGTTTCACAACCGGTTGCCTGCAGAAAGCTCCCCGTATGCTGCTGTTTTTTTATTTTATGTCAAATTCTTTTCCTTTACAAGACCTATTTCCATTTGAATACAATAATTCCTCCTATGGCAAGAGCCATACCAATCAGCTTGGAAAGCTGAAATTCCTGCTTTTCCACTCCGAAAAAACCGAAAAGCTCAATCAGCCATGCTACTGCCAGCTGTGCCACAACAATAATCATCACCGCCTTAGCCGGCCCCAAAAGCTCCATACTCTTAATTACGGTATAGGTGATTACCGCTCCGATAGCGCCGCCTAAGAGCATGTATTTGGGCTCCACCCTCCATACCGCTGTCAGGGAAGAACGATCCGTAATCAGCCAGGCAATGATACAGACCAGCAGAGCAGTAGCCTGGACAAAGATATTGGTTACCCAAATTCCCGTGCTCTTGGTTACCTGTGTATTAAACACTCCCTGTACGCTCATACATAATCCCGATAAAATACCAATGAAAAATCCTATCATTTTTCTCCTCACCTTCTGCTGTTCGTAACAGCATTTATAGTATTGCCCCCTGGGAGTTAAATATACAAAAGGATTCAGGCACATACCGATAGTATATCCCCCATCCGTACTGCAGCCTTCAGACTGGTATATTTATAGAAGCAAAAAGACGATTCCCTTGAGAACCGTCCTTATGTCTTATCTCTTAATTCTATTGTGCAGTACCATTCTCTGATGAGGCTTCCTCAGTTTCTTCATCTACATATTCATAATACTCTTCATCCTCATTCGGCATATCAATATAGGTCTCGCTGTATTCCTCACCGGTCACCTTACTCATCAGATACTCCGACAGATGCATTAGCTCATCACTTACTTCGGCTCCCTCCCAGATTTTACTGAAAGCAATCTCTATTTCCACCCAGAGATTACTGGTCAGCAGCATCTTGGGCATGGGTACGGAGTCCTCATACTCCTGCATGAAGGCAGAAATATTCTCATTTTCATGGACAACCTGCTTATTTGCCGTAACCTTTCCCGTCATATCATACAGCTCCTCTGCATGCTCACGAATCAGCCAGGTAGCGAACTCATTAGCTTCACTTTTCAGCTGGCTATAGCCATTGATATATATGGTACTGGTTACGGAAAGATTTCTGGTTTTCATGGTATCCGTCAGATCCGGAATAGGGGCAATACCGTAATCGTAGGTAAATTCACCGGCTTTTTTTGCCTCCTCCAACCGTCTTACCACATCAGTAGTGGCCGTGGTCATGACAATCTTTCCTTCCATAAAATCCTGTATTACCGTTTCATAATCCACCTCATCGGCTTCAATGGCAAAATACTGTCCTAAATCCTGATAAGCCTGAAGAGCCATAATGGCATCCCTGTTATAGAGATTGATGGAATTAGAATCATCACCGAATACACCGCCTACATCAATGTAATCTCCAATAAAGAAATAGTTAAAAAAGATATCGGATACATCCCAGCGAAAAACCGCTTCAACATTTTCAGGTGCCTCGTAATTATCCGCAAACTCCAAAAGCTGGTCAAAGGTAGCCGGGATCATTGAGGGAACCCGTTCCCTTGCCTGGCTGGCCAGTTCTTCATCAGAAATCAGCACCACTGCTTCCTCACTGCTGCTTTCAGTGCTTTCCTCCTCTGCCTCTTGTGTTTCCGTATCAACCTCTTCCGCCTTGGCAGCCTCCTGTTCCTCCAGACTTGCACGGATTTCTTCTCCCGCCAGATTCTCAAAATAGGTCATATTATACAGGAGGGCACTGGTCTCAAAATAGAAGGGATATCCTAAAAGCTTATACTGATAGGTAACTGCATTAATGGCACTTTCCGGCATCATCTCCAAGCTGACAGCTTTGTCAGGATTGGTGATTTCCGAGGCCAGGCCTGCCAGCCAGGCCTTCTCCATGTTATCATTGGAGGCAATAAACAGATCCGGAATCGCCTCGCCGCTTAAAGAAGCCTCATTAATCTTCTCCAGAAATTCCAAACCGGTCTGCAGAACCGGAATTACACGAACTCCGTATTCCTCATTAAATTTTACGGCAACACTGCTTAAATAATCCGTCAGGGTTTCATCCGCATACCAAAGATGCAGGGTTTTTGTCTGATCGAAAATATCCTGTTTTTCCTGCATTCTCACCTGATTGGCAATATAAAATACCCCCAGCAGAAGACTTATTGTCAGAAGTACGGATATGGTTCTTTTTCCTAAATTCATTCACTTACCACTTTCTTACTCATTCTGTTCTTCAAGGCAGGGCTCCAGAATATCCAGCATTTCCCTTATGTTTTCCCTGGTAATCACCAAGGGAGGAAGAAAACGAAGAACCCTTTCCCCTGCATTGATAAGAATCAATCCACGTTCCAATGCCTTTTGGATAATCGGAGCCACCGGACGGTCAAATTCCAGTCCCTGCATCAATCCTTTTCCCCGTCTTTCCTTGATGCAGTCATGGGCTGATACCAGCCGGTCCAGCTCTTTTTCCAGGCTGGCTCCCACCGAAGCCACATGTTCTATTATATGGTTCTTCTCAAATAAATCAAGCACTTTCTTTACTGCAGCTCCTGCCAGAGGATTTCCTCCGTAGGTGGTTCCATGATCCCCGGCTGTCAAAGAAGCCCGGGCCACTCTTTCAGTCAGCAAAAAAGCACCTACCGGTACACCGCAGCCCAGAGCCTTTGCCGCAGTCATCATATCCGGGCGAACCCTGTACTGCTGCCAGGCAAACATGGTTCCCGTCCGGCCCATACCGCATTGAATCTCATCCAAAATCAGCAAAATATCCCTTTGATCACATAGGATTCGTATCTTTTCCAGAAATTCCTTCCGGGCCGGATATATCCCCCCTTCCCCCTGGATGGTTTCCAAAATAATGGCACAGGTTTTCTCATTCACCTGTCTGACAATACTGTCATAATTATTCATCTCGGCAAAACGGATATGGCCAATCATTGGCTGAAAAGCCTCCCGGTATTTGGGATTTCCGGTTACGGAAAGAGCTCCCATGGTTCTGCCATGAAAGGAATTCTTCATGGCAATGATTTCATGATCCGTTTTTCCATCCTTTAAAAAAGCGTATTTTCTGGCCGCTTTAATGGCTCCCTCCACCGCCTCTGCACCGCTGTTGGTAAAAAATACCCTATCCATACCGGAGGACTTCTGCAGACTCTTAGCAGCCTCAATAGCCGGTACGTTATAGTAATAGTTGGAGGTATGAATAACCTTATCAATCTGCTCCTTCAGAGCCTGATTGTATTCTTCATTTTTATACCCTAAAGCAAAGACTCCGATTCCTGCACAAAAATCCAGATATTTCTTCCCCTCCGCATCGTAAAGCCAGACTCCTTCCCCTCTGTCCAATACAATGGGATAACGGTTATAGGTATGTAAAAGGGCTGCTTCTGCTTCTTCAATATATGCGTTCATGCTTTCCATGACTGTTCTCTCCATTTATATTAATCTTAATTTATTGCTCTTCATCCCGAATGATGGCTGTTCCCACACCTTCATTGGTAAAAATCTCCAGCAACAGGCAATGGGGGATTCTGCCATCCAGAATATGCACCCGGTTTACTCCCTCCCGAATGGCCGATGTACAATTATTCAGCTTGGGCAGCATACCTCCTCCGATAAAGCCTTCTTCAATCAGCTTCCCGGCTTCCGATGCCGTAATTCGGGAAATAAAGGTAGTCTTATCCTTAATATCCTTATACAGCCCCTCTATATCCGTCAAAAATACCAGCTTATCCGCTCCCACCGCTTTGGCAATGGCACAGGCGGCATCATCCGCGTTAATGTTATAGGTGGCAAAATCATCACCCAACCCTACGGGAGAAACGATAGGCAGATAATCCTTTTCCAATAAATCAAATAAAATCTTGGGTGTCACCTGCTTAATCTCTCCCACAAAGCCAATATCCTCTCCCTGGGAATACTTCTTATCTACCCTTAAGAGACCGCCGTCTTTACCGCTGATGCTGATAGCCTTTACCCCCAGCTCTCCCACCATGGTCACCAGACGCTTACTCACCTTGCTTAACACCATTTCCGCAATTTCCATGGTTTCTTCATCGGTGACCCGAAGTCCGTTAACGAAACGTGCCTCTTTCCCGGTCTTTTCCACCCAGCGGCTGATTTCCTTACCGCCCCCGTGAACGATAATGGGCTTAAAGCCGACCAGCTTAAGCAGGGTAACATCCTTAATCACGTTTTTTTGCAGCTCTTCATTGCTCATGGCGGAACCGCCGTATTTTACCACAATAATCTTTCGGTTAAACTTCTGAATGTAAGGCAGGGCCTCAATCAGAACCTCCGCTTTTTTTAACACTTCCTGCATTTCTGCTTCCATGCTCTTTCCCTCCCTTTTTTCCAAATTGTTTTTCTCTATTCATCCCTTAGGAGCGGTAGTCCGCATTGATTTTCACATAATCATAGGTCAGGTCACAGCCCCAGGCCTTCGCCTCACTGTCCCCGGCCTTCATGTCCACCAGTATCTGTACCTCCGGCATGGATAAAATCTCACTGGCTTCCTCTTCGCTGTAATCGGTAGCTACGCCATCCTTAAAAATCTGAATCTTTTTCTCTCCTGCCGCAAAAAACAGCTCAATCTTTTCAGGATCAAACCGGACACCGGAATAGCCCAAAGCACAAAGCACTCTCCCCCAGTTGGCATCATGGCCGAAGATGGCTGCCTTAGTCAGACTGGAGCAGATGACGGATTTTGCCAGAAGCCTGGCCTCTTCTTTGGAAGGAGCATGGTACACATGGGTTTCTACCAGTGCGGTAGCGCCCTCTCCGTCTCCTGCCATCAGTCTGGCCAGTTGAGTATTGACATGGAGCAGCGCCTCACAAAAGGCCTTGTAATCTGCATTTTTTTCAGTGATTTCCGGATTTCCTGCCAGACCGTTTGCCATAATCAACAGGGTATCGTTGGTGGAGGTATCCCCATCCACGGAAACCATATTAAAGGTATCCTTTACGTTCTCTCTGATAG
>JBJELS010000146.1:0-11408 GCA_051879275.1 Lachnospiraceae bacterium | reverse complement strand
CTCTTTCTAAAAGAGTAGGAACCCTGTGCCCTGCACAGGGTTCCCCAGCCTAATGTCACTCTTTCTTTTACAGGAAAATATACTTACAAACAAAAAGGATACTCAGGACAACCATCAAAATACTGATCTTCTTTTCCTTTGCTTTTCCACAGATTAAATTAATCAGCGTCCAGGAAATTACTCCCACCACGATACCTTCTGAGATACTGTATGCCAGGGGCATAAACAGAATACATAAAAAGGCGGGAATAGCTTCTGTCATATCTTCAAAATTAATTCTGGTTACAGCACCCATCATATAGAAGCCTACAATGATTAATGCAGGGGCAACTGCAAAGGAAGGAATCGATAAAAACAGAGGTGAAAAAATCATAGCCAGCAGGAATAAAAGACCGGTAACTACAGCGGTCAGACCTGTTCGTCCTCCGGCGGTCACACCTGCTGCACTTTCCACATAGGTGGTTACGGTAGAAGTACCAAAAACTGCACCTAAAGTAGTTGCAACGGCATCTGCCATTAAAGCTCCCTTAATTCTGGGCAGCTTCCCTTCCTTATCCAGCATATCTGCCTTACTTGCCACACCAATCAGGGTTCCCAGTGTATCAAAAATATCTACGAAAAGGAAAGCAAAGATAACAACGATAAAGTTACCCAGGTCAGCCATACTGAAATCCACCTTAAATACCTGTCCAAAGGTAGTACCTACGGAACTGAAATCAAAGCTGATAAATGCACCGGGAATAGTACTATACATTCCAAGCTCCGGATTAGGAACATAAAGTCCTGCTAGCTCTGCCAAAATCCCCAATACCCAGGTGGCAATAATACCAAAGAGAATTCCTCCCTTAACCTTTTTCACCAGTAAAATTGCCGTGATAATTACACCAATTAACGCAAGCAATGCTCCCATACCCACAGAAGAAAAATCACTCTTAAAGCTCTGATAGGTCAATAAGGTAGCATCGCTGTTTATCACAATCTTGGCATTCTGTAAGCCAATAAAGGCAATAAACAGACCTATACCTACGCTGACTGCCGATTTCAGGGTGAGAGGAATTGCATTGAAAATTGCCTCTCTTACATTGGTCAGGGAAAGAACGATAAAAATAATACCTTCTACAAAAACTGCCAATAAAGCAATCTGCCAGCTATAGCCCATACCCAGCACAACTGTATAGGCAAAATACGCATTTAAGCCCATACCGGGAGCCAGAGCAAAAGGATAGTTGGAAAAAACCGCCATGCAGATGGTTCCAATAAAGGAAGCCAGAGCAGTGGCAATCAGTATGGCATTTGCATCCATTCCCGTTACCGAAAGGATACTGGGATTAACCGCAAGAATATAAGCCATGGTCATAAAGGTGGTAATACCGGCCATAACCTCGGTTCTTACATCCGTTTTGTTTTCCTTTAAATGGAAAAACTTTTCTAACATTTTACTACCTCCTAGTCTCATAGAGAAATCTAAATTTGGGGAAAGTCCCCTCTATTGAAAGCCTCATGGGCCTACAATCCGAATCAACGAAGCCTTTCCAGAATCTCATTTGCCTTCTTATAGATAGCTTTGGCATCTACCCCTTCTGCAAAGCTTCCGTTTTCATAAAGAATTTTTCCGTTGATCATGGTCATTTTTACGTTCAGCTTACTTCCGCTGTAGACCAGATTTTTTGCTATATTATTGATGGGCTGCATATTGGGCTGGTTCAGGTCAATCATAATCATATCTGCCAGCTTGCCTTCCGCCAGAATATCCCCATCCTCCAGTTCCATGGATAAGGCTCCGTTAACCGTTGCCATGGTCAGCACCTTAAGTGCATCTACCGCTGAGGGATCATTCTCCTTAAGCTTGGCAAGAGCCGTTACCAGAAACATTTCCCTGAACATATCCAGACAATTATTGCTGGAAGCTCCATCCGTACCTATACCTACCCGAATGCCTCTGCGCAGATATTCTCCTATAGGTGCAATTCCGCTAGCCAGCTTGGCATTGGAGGCAGGATTGGTGATTACGCTGATGCCTCTTTTTTTCAAAATGTCCATATCCTCGGAAGTGGTATGTACCCCATGGTAAATGGAACCGCCAAAGTCAAACAGTCCCAGTGAATCAAACAGGGCAACCGGCGTTATCCCGTAACGTCCGATACATTCCTCCACCTCCGTCTTTGTCTCTGACATATGCACAAATAAAGGTGCCTTATACCGGTGGATCATATCGGATACCGCCTCCAGAACCTCTCTGGAGCAGGTATATTCTGCATGAACGCCCATTTTATAGGTTACCAGGTCGTATTTGCCATTCAGCTTCTGATACCGCTCCTCCATGACCGGAAGGGGAGGCCCGAATTTATTCAAGCCACTTACCAGAACACAGCGCATCCCCATTTCCTGACAGGCCTCTGCTATATCCTCGGGACTAAGATACATATCCCCAATAGCAGTAATACCACTGGTAAGATACTCTAAAATGGCAAGCTTTGTCAATAGGTAACAATCTTCTCCCGTCATTTTGTCTTCCCGGGGAAAGATTTCCTGAGTCAGCCAATCCTGCAGATTATAGTCGTCGCAAAGTGAACGGAATACGGTCATAGCCGAATGTGTATGTGCATTTTTAAAGCCGGGCATCAAAAGATTCTTTTCACAGTCAATCTCTCTGTCCCAGGCACACTCTCCTGCATCCTCCTTTTTTTCTCCCACATAGAGAATGCGGTCATCCTGTATCCGGACTTCACCTTCTATGATTTTTCCCGGCTCTGCCATAGGCATAATACGGGCATTGTAAAAACGAATTTTCATTTTTTCCTCTCATTCTGCCGCTTTAGCAGCATATTCTTTACAGGCATCTTTCTCCAAATTTGATTACTGACATGGTCAGCAGCTGCTTGAACTTCGGTGCTGCTATTCTTGCTGCCTCCTGTACCTCCTCATGGGTCAGAGGATTGGGACTCATTCCCGCTGCCAGGTTACATACACAGGAAATACCGCAGATCTTCATTCCCATATGGTTTGCCGCAATAGCCTCCACCACCGTAGACATTCCTACCGCATCCGCTCCCAGCTTATAAAGCAGCTGAATCTCTGCCGGCGACTCAAAGGAAGGCCCTGTTAATTGAGCATAAATTCCCTGCTTCAGATCAATATGATTTTCCTCAGCCGTTTCCCTGAGAATCTCCTGTAGCTCTCGGTCATAAACATTACTCATATCCGGAAATCTTGTACCCAATTCCTCCGGATTGGGGCCGATTAAAGGATTGGGGACAAAGAGAGAAATATGATCTGTCAGCATCATGAAATCCCCTGCTTTAAAGGAAGGATTAATCCCTCCTGAGGCATTGGTCAAAAACAGAATCCTGGCTCCCAGCATTTTCATCAGTCTGGCAGGCAAAACCACATCAGAAATCGGATACCCCTCATAATAATGCACTCTTCCCTGCATGCAGACTACCTTTGTATTTCCTACATAACCAAAGATAAACTTCCCCGCATGTCCGGGAACTGTGGATACCGGAAAACCTTCAATCTCTGTATAAGAAAGCTCAGCCGCCACCTGAATCTCCCTGCCATAGTCCCCCAGGCCAGAGCCCAGAACAATGGCTACATCAGGAACAAAATCAATCCTTTTTCGTATATTCTCATAGCAGCCCAATAGTTTATCATATACCTGACTCATTATTTCCTCCCATTCTGCGGCTGATTTTCCAATATGCCTATCCTCTCATTTGAAGAAGCCTTTCTTTTAAGGCATGTTCAATACGATCCAACTCAATTTCAGCCTGCTGTCTCTTCTGTTTTCCTTCTGTCTGAATCTGCATTACCTCGTCCAGAGTCTGTATCAGCAGCTGATTGGTTTCCGTAAGAGTATTGATATCTACGATACTCTGTTCGGCTGCCCTTGCGGTTTCTACTGAGGACTGATGCAGCACTGCTGCATTTTTGCGGAGAAGCTCGTTGGTAACCTCCGTAACTGCCTGCTGTGCCTTTGCGGCTTCCACAGAACGATTCATCCCCAGAGCCAGAACCATCTGGCTTTTCCACAAGGGAATGGTATTTACCAGTGTGGATTGAATTTTCTCTGCCATTACTACATCATTGTTCTGAATCATACGAATCTGGGGCGCCATTTGAAGAGAGATGGTTCTGGTGAGCTCCAAATCATGAATCTTTTTTTCAAACCGCTCCACCATAGCCTTTAAATCATTGACCTCCTGGGCATCCTCAGCCTGTCCGCTGATTCTTGCTTTCTCCAGCAATGCAGGAAGCTCTTCCTTCTGTACCTGCTCAATTTTCTGTTTGCCGGCCAGAATATACATGTTCAATTCTTTGAAATAGTTTTTATTAATCTCATACATTTTAT
Source organism: Lachnospiraceae bacterium (assembly GCA_051879275.1). Lineage (GTDB taxonomy): Bacteria > Bacillota > Clostridia > Lachnospirales > Lachnospiraceae > SFDP01. Next base: position 7,057 of record JBJELS010000146.1, on the reverse strand, counting down.
CCAGCATGGCCGTATCCTTCATCAACTGAATCTGGTGTCCCTCCAGTACCTGAACCATGGTGTTTACATTGGACTCTGCCTTGCTGTAACGGGCCTTAAGTGTTTCCACCTTATTACCGGCCTTTTTAAAAATACCCAGAAACCCTTTCTCCTCTTCGGTATCAAATTCCTTTAATTCTCCTACCACACCGGCAAGAAGATCACCTACTTCACCCAAATCCTTTGTCCGCACATTGTCCAGAGCAGACTGGGAAAAGTCCGCAATCTTCTTCTGAGCCCCTGCACCATATTGAAGTATCTGATTGGAATTTTTTAAATCAATTTTTTCACTAAATTCCTGAACCATTTTCTTCTCTTCCGGTGTTAAGACTGCTTCTCCCATTTCTTCCTTAATTTCTGCCAGCTCCTCCGGCTTTCCCGGTACAGGAAGCTCCTTTTCCTCTACAAAGGGTTCAAAGGTAAGGGTAGGGGTAGACTGTAAAACTTCTGCATCTGTCGCTTTTTCCATCTGCTTGTCCTCTCTTTCATTTAAATTCATCCGTAATCAGGCCTTCCTGACTCATCATCGTTTCCAAAACATCCAAATCCGTAGAGACATCCAGTACATCCTCCGTAAACAGCTTTTCTCTCAGTCTGATGAAGGCTGACTGTACCTTATTCAGGGTTTCTTCAATTTCCTTCTTACTTTCCTCCAGCTGTGCACTGGGAAGGTTCTCATTTTCAAAATCTCGATAGCTTCTCACCACTTTTATCGTCATGGGAAGGTAATACTGCATAAATTTGCGTAAATCCGGCATCTTCTCCGGTTTTCGTTTTACCTGCTCAAAAATACTCTCTACCACCTCTTCGATGGAATAGAGCTTCCTGCTTACCGACTCTCCTGCTATTCCATCATTTAAAATACGAATTTCTCTGATGTATTTTTGCCCTTCTTTTAAAAACTGCTCCAATTCCTTAGTCGCCGGATCCTCTTCCTTCCTCTGCTTCTCCCCCTCTTCCTGTTCACGAATCCTTCTGCTCTTCTGTGCCTCATTAAACTGCTGGCAGGCCTGTTCCGTAAGCATGAAATAGTTCTGCTTTAAATCCAGATTAGCTTCCATAAACCAGCCTGCATCAATCATATATTCCAAATCTCTGATTACGGTTTTGGGCTTTTTGGCTACCTTCCCTGCCAGTTCCTCAATGGAAGCATATGGTTTGGTTTCAAAAACCTTCATATAGCGGTAATAACGATCAATCCGCCCCTTTGCCAGTCTCCCCTTACGGCTCTGCCATATTCCTGCAGTCAGCAATCCGCCATAAATAACCAGCTGGGTCAATAGCTTCACCGGATTTATTCCTTCTGCAACCATTTCGGGAATTTTAATCAGGCCAAAAATACCGATAATCTGAAAAATGACCCCCCAGCCGCCTTCCCCGGACTTTACCTTAGGCTTTTTTAAAGCGGGCAAGGTCTGATGAACCACCTTCTTGTTGGGGGTTGTATACTGATATTCATATAATTCCTGTTTTGCCATCCTGCGTATCCGCCTCCCTACTTATTTTCATAAAAAAATAGTAGCGCATAGAAATAACGCTACTATTTTACCATAACTGAATTATCTTTGTATAGTTGATTTTATATGATAATAAAAATCATTCCTCCCTTACTTTCATTCAGAATCTTCTGCATGGTTTCCTGAAGATTTTGCTGACTTTCTTCCCCGATTCCTGCTATTTTATTTGCAATTCCATCGAAAATAAGCTGCTCTACCGTTTTTCCGAAAATATTGGTTTCCCATATTCCCTTTCCTGTTTCCCGTTCACTCTTAATATATTGAATCAAATCCAGAGCCTGCTGTTCATTTCCCACGATAGGTGCAATTTCGGTCACTACATTTGCACGAATTAAGTGAACGGAGGGACTTTCTGCTCTTATTTTCACCCCGTATTTATTCCCATGCTTTACCACCTGGGGCTCCTCCAAAAGAATTTCATCCCTGTCCGGAGTCACTACTCCATAGCCCCTATGCCGTACGTCCTGTACCGCCTGAAGAACCTTTTCATATTCCCGTTTTCTGTCCTTATATTCCTTCAACAGCTCCAGAAGCTGATATTGGCTTTTCAGCTCCTGGCCGGTCAGCTCGCTGAGCATATCATAATAATATCGTTCATCCACATCCAGATAAAAAACCACTTTCCCTGTGGACATGGAAATTTCCGTACAGGTACATCTGGTGACATAGCTGCTGTTCAAATCCGGTTCTGTGCTGATTATATCCTTCATTTTATCAATTCCGTCTATATAAGCTCTGATGCGACTGATCATATCGGCCTTCAGCGGATGTGTATTGGGCAGGCTTTCCACCCATTTGGGAACAAAAAATTCCATGCCTGAAACCGGAAATTCCTTTAATACTGCCTGAAGGCATTGGTAAATATCTTCAATTTTCATCTGCATACAGTTTATAGCCATGGCTGTAGTACCATATTTTTCCTGAATTTCTTCCACCGCCAGCCTGGCTTCCTCTCCATAGGGGCGGCTGGAGTTCACCAGCACCAGAAAGGGCTTCTTAAGTCTTTTTAATTCATTAATGGTATATTCTTCTGCCTCCAGATATTGCTTTCTTTCCAGCTCACCTATAGTACCGTCAGTGGTGATCACGATCCCTAAAGTGGAGTGGTCTGCGATTACCTTCTGGGTTCCGATCTGTGCTGCCTTAGTAAAGGGAATTGCTTCATTAAACCAGGGGGTTTTCACCATTCTCTCCCTGTCCCCTTCCATATGGCCGGCAGCCCCCTCTACCATAAAGCCCACACAATCGATGAGTCTTACTTTTACCCGGATATCCTCCGACAGAGAAATCTCAGCCGCTTTCTGGGGAATAAATTTGGGTTCTGTAGTCGTTATGGTTTTTCCTCCTGCACTTTGGGGCAATTCATCTCTGGTTCGATTCTTTTCCTCCTCCGTTTCTATTCCCGGCAGGACAAGAAGCTCCATAAACCGCTTGATAAAGGTGGATTTCCCAGTTCTGACAGGCCCCACTATTCCCAGATAAATTTCTCCTCCGGTTCTAAGCTGTATATCCCGATATAAATCGTATGTATTTTTACTGTAATGGTCCATATTCCCTCCTTAATTTTTCAGAATGCGTCTTTTCTGCTTGGCGGATTTTTCATAATCTGTTCCATGTATATGCTTGTAATTACCGCAAAATTCCATTACCCTACATACTGCCTCGAATCCATAGTGCATGGGTGTAAAAAACCATCCGGTTTTTTACCGGACGGCTGAAGCTGTTTCTATTCTATTTAATCACTAAATCCTGCCAGTTATCATCAGGAACGAAGGCCACATAAGTTTTTCCCGTATTCAGCGTAATTTCATTACCTTCCGCATCAAAATAGCGGGTAATATCCGTTTCCGTGGTCTTTCTCCAGGAAACCATAATCGCCTTTCCGTTGGTAATATAATACCCCAGTCTTCCGCTGTCAATACAGTTAAAAATCATATAGCCATTCTCATCCAGCTGATTAAAGGTACAGTTCTGAATCAGAACATTCTTAAAGGCTGTCTGCTGATTATTATTTCCGGCATCCACATGGGCACTGCCATACTCAAAATAATTATACAGCCCGGTTTCCTGATCATATTCCAGATAGGAGCCGTTATGCTTAAAAGGCAGGATAACCGTATCTGCATCCAGAGCAGTCTCTATATCCGAAAAATCCACCTGATTGTTTTCTGTTGCAAACTGATAGTGCGGTCCCGAATAATACTCGTTATATTCCCTGGAATAGCCCGTATTGGTAAAATTTTTTTCCAGATCACCGGACAAAATATATTCCGTAAATTCCCAGGCCTTACCATTATTTACACGGGAGAAGGTTCCGCTGAAATTATCGGAATAATCCTTTGTTAGATATTGATCGTTATAAAAAGGCCCTCCATCATGGCAGATCACGGCATTCCACTCCGCTGCCAACAATATATTGGTCGGACGCAGGGAACGGATACTGCCCAGCTGTTCAATGCTGCCCCAGTCCTTAACCAGCACCATTAAACGGGTAATTCTGTCATTCTTGGTACTGTTCATTAATTCATAAACCACATCCGCCTGGCTGATTCCATAGTGGGGAAGAGCGGTCTTTTCATTATCTACCATTACTGCTATGGGCCTCTGATTCTTCAACTCCTCTGAAATCAACTCATTGGTTAATTCACTGCGATACATTCCCTCCGGAATAATATCCTCTGCTGTTTCTTCCTCAACGGTCTCTTCTGCTTCCTCAGTCACTGTAACAGGTACATTGGCCGCTGCTTCATCCCCCTTTTTCCCACAGCCTGTAAAGCAGACCGCAAAGGTAAGGACTGCAAGGATAATCCCTAACTTTCTTCTCATTTAACTATCTTCCTCCCTGGTACAAAAATAATGGCGGCTCTGCCACCCGCTTAAGCATTATACATGAAGTTTTCCCTATTTTCAATCCTTCTCTTCCATAAGTTTCCATGATAAACTATAGGCAGTGTAAGGAGGTAAGCATGAACGTATTCTATATTTTTCACAGCAGCTTTCTTGTGGAAACCAGCGACTGTTATTATCTTTTTGATTACTATAAGGGAAAACTCCCTCCATTGAACCAAAAAAAACCTATTCTGGTCTTTGCCAGCCACAGGCATCCCGATCATTATAACCGAAAAATCTTCAATCTCTTAAACGAGTATGGAATGAAAGACATTACCGCCGTTCTGTCTAAAGATATTCCAAAAGAAAATTATCCCCGGGATATCCCTGTAATAAAAGTCACCTTCCACCAGGAGTACAGTCTTCCTCATCACTCCAGTTTAAAAACTCTTCTTTCCACAGATGAAGGGGTTGCCTTTCTTGTCACCTGCTCTGACGGCAGGATTTATCATGCAGGAGATTTAAATGACTGGGTATGGGAGGGAGAATCGGAACAGTACAATAAACAGATGACCGGAAGCTACCGTCACGAAATTGACCTGATTAAGGGTGAGCATATTGATCTTTCTTTTCTTCCCCTGGATCCCAGGCAGGAGAAAAACTATTCCCGGGGAATGCTCTATTTCCTTAAGCAGGTAAAAACGAAAAAGGTTTTTCCCATGCACTACTGGGAACAGCCGCAGGTAATTAAACAGTTTATTACCGAATATCCCGAATATCGGGAAATAATTGCTGACACACAGGAATATGGCTTGGAATAAAGGACTTTACCATCTCCAGTAGACTGCACCGTTACACTGGCACAGATGTCCAAAAAAGGTATTCACATCCGTATTGATGTATTCCCATTTATAGGAGTGTCTGTTCATATTCCCGTCCAGGATATAGTTGAATTTTTTATCGAAGTCAAAAAACAGAACGTCACCGCTGTATAAAAACTTCATAAAGCAATGGCATTTTTCGGAAATAGCATAACCGTCCTCCCGCAGCTCCCGGGTTTCTGCTTCTATTTCCTCAAGGCTTAAAAGCTGATAGCCATTATCCCCATCCTCTGTTTTAAATATGGTTGCTCCGTTGGACACCAGAAGAAACTCCCTGTAATCCTCCGGAAACCGGCAATGATACTTTTCCTCAAAGGCTTCAATTTCCTCTATTCCTGCCGGTTCATTCCAGGAAAAAGAGCAGACCTGCTCCTTGAGGGCCGTTCTGAGAACAAGTTCTCCTTTTGCAGCATTTTTTAATTCGATTAACCGATTCATAAGTCTACTCTTTCACCACTTTTCTAAAATTCTTCTTTCCCCGTTTTAACACGATCCCCTCGCCTTCCAATAAGGCTTCTCCATAGGAGGTCTTAATATCGGTTACCTTTTCTCCGTCCACGGTAACACCTCCCTGTTCCACTGCACGCCTTGCCTCAGATTTGGAGGGTACTAAACCGGATTTCACCAGTAAAGTAAGAATGTCTGTCTGTCCGTCAATAAAGTCGTCCGCTGTCAGAACCACTGTAGGCATATCTGCTGCCACACCGCTGGCAAATAAAGATCTTGCACTCTCCTGTGCCCTGGCCGCCTCTTCTTCTCCATGAACAAGCTTGGTCAATTCATAGGCCAGAATTTCCTTGGCCTGATTCAGCTGACTGCCCTCCCAGGAATCCATCTTCTCAATCTCTTCCAGGGGAAGGAAGGTAAGCATACGGATACATTTTAATACATCCGCATCTGCCACATTTCTCCAATATTGATAAAACTCAAAGGGTGAGGTCTTAGCCGCATCCAGCCATACCGCTCCCTTCTGGGTCTTTCCCATTTTCTTGCCTTCTGAATTTAAAAGTAGGGTAATGGTCATGGCGTAGGCATCCTTACCCAGCTTACGGCGAATCAGCTCTGTACCGCCCAGCATGTTGCTCCACTGATCATCTCCTCCAAACTGCATATTGCAGCCATATTTTTCATAAAGAGCCAGGAAGTCATAGCTTTGCATAATCATATAGTTAAATTCCAGAAAACTCAGTCCCTTTTCCATACGCTGTTTATAGCACTCAGCAGAAAGCATACGGTTTACGCTGAAATGCACACCCACCTCACGAAGCAGCTCCACGTAGTTCAAGTCCAGAAGCCAGTCTGCATTATTGACCATCAAAGCCTTACCTTCGGAAAAATCGATAAAGCGGCTCATCTGCTTTTTAAAGCACTCACAGTTATGGTCAATCTGCTCTCTGGTCATCATGGTCCGCATATCGCTTCTTCCTGAAGGGTCTCCAATCATACCGGTACCGCCGCCGATCAATGCAATTGGCTTATTTCCTGCCTCCTGAAGTCGCTTCATCAGACACAATGCCATAAAATGACCTACATGAAGACTGTCAGCCGTAGGATCAAAGCCGATATAAAAGACGGCTTTTCCCTCATTAATCAGGTCACGAATTTCCTCTTCATCGGTTAATTGAGCAAGCAGGCCTCTTGCCTTCAATTCTTCAAAAATCTTCATTATCTTCCTACTCCTTCTTTATCATTTACTGACCATCAGCTTCGTCATTGCCTGATTCAAGCCATCTACCGTAAGCTTATACATGGGAAAAATCTGCTTGATTGCCGTCTCCGCCTCCCTCCAGG
>JBJELS010000145.1:0-11427 GCA_051879275.1 Lachnospiraceae bacterium | reverse complement strand
ATTAAGGAAGAGCATCGCATTATCGGCTTTGATCATTTTGAGGTTTATGTGGACAGCCCTTTGGCAGTAGAGGCTACGGGAATTTTCCATAATAATATTTATAATTGCTATGATGAAGAGGCCATGAATTTAGTGCAGAGGGGAATCAATCCCATTGCTTTCCCGGGGCTCAGACTTTCCGTAACCAGTGATGAATCCAAAGCCATCAACTTTAATACGGATCCCAAGGTAATTTTATCGGCTTCCGGTATGTGTGAGGCGGGGCGTATCCGTCACCACCTGAAGCATAATCTCTGGAGAGAGGAGTCTACCATTCTGTTTGTGGGCTATCAGGCAGTGGGAACACTGGGAAGAAGTTTACTGGAGGGAGCCCAGGAGGTTAAGCTTTTCGGTGAGCCCATTAACGTAAGAGCCAATATTGTACAGCTGGCAGGAATCAGCGGACATGCGGATAAGAATGGGCTGTTAAGGTGGGTACAGGGCTTTAAGAATAAGCCGGAACGAATTTTTGTGGTACATGGTGAGGACAGCGTATGCCAAGCCTTTACCCAGTGCCTGATTGATGAATATGATCAGGATGCCTATGCACCTTACAGCGGAACCCGATTTGATCTGATTAAAAATGAGTTTATTCTGGAGGCAGAGCCTATTCCCTTCGAGAAGAAAACCAAGTCCAGAACCGTATCCGATGTCTTTGCCAGACTTCTGGCTGCCGGACAGCGGCTGTTGGTGGTTATTGGACGAAACGAAGGGGGAACCAATAAGGATTTGGCCAAATTTGCGGATCAGATCAATTCCCTTTGTGACCGGTGGGACAGATAAGGAGAAAATAAAGAAAAGGGAGATTGCAAAAAGAGGATGAGTTTAGCAGATCAGATTTTTATCAATATGTGCAAGGATATTCTGGAGAACGGAACCAGTACGGAAGGGGAAAAGGTAAGACCCAAATGGCCTGACGGCACACCGGCTTATACCATTAAAAAGTTCGGTGTAATTAACCGCTATAATCTCCAGGAGGAGTTTCCCCTTCTGACCTTAAGAAGAACGGCATTAAAGTCGGCTACGGATGAGATGCTCTGGATTTGGCAGCAAAAATCCAATAATATTCATGATCTGCACAGCCATATCTGGGATGAATGGGCTGATGAGAAGGGCTCCATCGGGAAGGCCTATGGTTATCAGATGGGAGTGAAGCATCAGTATAAGGAAGGGATGATGGATCAGGTAGACAGAGTAATTTATGACTTGAAAAACAATCCCTTCAGCCGTCGAATCATGACCAATATATATGTTCATCAGGATTTGCATGAGATGAATCTTTATCCCTGTGCCTATAGCATGACCTTTAATGTGACCCAGAAAAAGGGGGAGGATAAGCTGACCCTGAATGCCATATTGAATCAGCGCTCTCAGGATATTTTGGCTGCCAATAATTGGAATGTTGTACAGTATTCCGTATTGATGCATATGCTGGCTCAGGTCTGTGACATGCAGGTTGGAGAATTGGTACATGTGATTGCAGATGCCCATATTTATGACCGGCATATCCCGATTATCAGGGAGCTGATTGCCAGACCTTCCTTTCCGGCACCTAAGTTTATTCTGAATCCGGAGGTCAGGGATTTCTATCAGTTTACCAGACATGATGTATCGGTAGAAGATTATCAGACCGGAGAGCAGATTACAGATATTCCGGTGGCAATTTAAGGAGAGAATCATGAATCTGATTGTGGCAGTAGATGAAAACTGGGCCATTGGCCATAATAATGAATTATTAATCCGTATCCCGGCAGATATGAAAATGTTTCGACAGGAGACCACCGGTAAAGTGGTGGTACTGGGAAGAAAGACACTGGAGACCTTTCCGGGGGGGAAACCCTTAAAGGACAGAATCAATATTATTCTGTCAGCCCAAAAGGACTATCAGGTGGAGGGAGCAAAAACAGCCCACTCTCTGGAAGAATTGTTGGAAATGCTTAAGGAATATGACAGTGAAACGGTTTATGTTATTGGTGGAGAGAGTATCTATCGACAGCTTCTGCCATATTGTAATGTTGCCCATGTGACTAAGATTGACAGAGCTTATGCAGCGGATACCTGGTTTCCTGACCTGGATCAGGATACACAGTGGCAGATAACGGCAGAAAGCGATGAGCAGAGTTATTTTGATACCACCTATCGTTTCATTCGATATGAACGGGTTCAGGAATAGATGGATTTAGGGGCAGATACGTACTGAAGATGGCCATTCGGCACGTATCTGCCCCTAAAGCTGCTTAGCGCTGTAAACAATGAAACTATTTGTTGGGATTTTCACTCATTCGTTTAAAGACCATCTCATAGCCGTCGTTTCCATAGTTTAAGGAACGGTTTACCCGGCTGATGGTGGCAGTAGAAGCACCGGTTTTTTCGGCAATTTCCAGATAGGTTTTATGATCCTTAAGCATACTGGCCACTTCAAATCTCTGAGAAAGAGACAGAAGTTCATTTACGGTGCAGAGATCTTCAAAAAAGCTGTAACATTCTTCTTTATCCTTCAAACATAGAATTGCATCAAATAAATGATCTACGGTTTCGGTTTTCAATTTTTTATTCATCAAAGACCCTCTCTTTCTTTATTATTCTATCATCCTGTGAAATTTTAACATACTAAAGTTTTAAAGTAAAGAAGAATAAAAGGATGAAATCTAAAATTAATCTAAATTCCCGGATATTTTCCAATCATAAAGTCTCTTACTGCTTGATAAGTAGTAATCATTACTATATAATGATAAAAGTGTGAAAAAGCACATAGTGGTACGAAGAGATTATATATGTAGAATCCTTAGATTAAGGATACATGGATGTAGGGTGACAAAATGGAAAAAGACTTACAGCAGATTCTGGAAAGCATGACAAAACGGATAGATCAGTTGACTTATATTCGTCCGGAAGAAATCCCTAATATTGAGCTGTATATGGATCAGGTATTGACGTTTATGAATGAGAGGCTCCGTCATACCACCAGAAATCCTCAGGAGGACAGGATTCTGACCAAAACCATGATTAACAATTATGCTAAAAGTAATCTGCTTCCGCCTCCCGCCAGAAAGAAATATACAAAAGATCATATTCTGCTGCTTTTGTTTATTTACTACTTTAAAGGCGTGTTGTCCATCAGTGATACGGCGGAGATTTTGGGAGATATTTCAGATAAATGGTTCGCAAAAAAAGAGGGCTATAGTCTGGAGGATATCTACAATGAGGTTTTCAGTCTGGAGGCAGGAGAAATTGAACGTTTGAGGAAAGAGCTGGCAGCGAAATTTGAGCTGGCTGAAAGTACCTTTAAAGGAGCAGAGGAAGAGGACAGGGAATCCTTGCGCTTCTTTTCCTTTATCTGCCTGTTAAGCTTCGATGTCTATGTGAAGAGAATGCTGATTGAAACGGCCATTGATGAATACTGTCATGGGAAAAAGAAATAGCAGGAAACATTTTCATAAAGATAACGTATCTTATACCATCAGTGATTTAGGAGGGTTTTATGAAGAAAAAACTGATGGTATTCTTTATGCTTATGATTCTCATGTTCACCCTGCTTACAGGATGTGGGAAGACGGAGGGGGCAGGAACGAAGGTAACTCTGAATGAGGTGGCACATTCCGTATTTTATGCACCTATGTATGCAGCATTGGAGGAAGGCTATTTTGCCGAGGAAGGTCTGGAGGTGACTCTGGTTACCGGCTTTGGTGCGGATAAGACCATGACAGCCCTGCTTTCGGATGAGGCCCAGATTGGATTTATGGGACCGGAAACCACCGTATATACCTATCAGGGGAAGATGGAGGATTATGCTGTTAATTTCGCCCAGCTTACCCAGCGGGCAGGTAATTTTCTGGTGAGCAGACAGAAGGAGGAGAATTTTTCCTTTGCGGATTTAAAAGGGAAAACGGTTTTGGGAGGAAGGGCAGGAGGTATGCCCCAGATGGTATTTGAATATATTTTAAAGAAGAACGGACTGGATCCCCAAACCGACTTGAGCATTGACCAGAGTATTGATTTTGGGTCCACGGCAGCAGCCTTCTCCGGCGGGCAGGCAGAGTATACCGTTGAATTTGAACCCCATGCCACCGCTTTGGAGCAAAGGGGAGATGGATATGTGGTAGCTTCTTTGGGAGAGGAATCCGGCTACGTTCCCTACACAGCATTTAGTGCGAAGAAAAGCTATATTGAGAAAAATCCACAGGTGATTCAGGCTTTTACCAACGGACTGCAGAAGGGAATGGATTATGTAAATACCCATACTGCTCAGGAGATTGCAGCTTTGATAAAGCCGCAGTTTGATGAGATGGATGAGACAACTCTGGCAGCTATTATCGATCGGTATCAGCAGCAGGATACCTGGAAAACAGATCTGGTTTTTGAACAGGAGTCCTTTGAGCTTTTACTGGATATTCTTATGGATGCAGGAGTGATTGAAGAAAGGGCACCATATGATGAACTGGTAAATACGGAGTTTGCAGGAAAGGCTGTACAGTAAAAAGGAAAATCTCTTTTCTTCAACGCTAAGTCATGTTATAATGGACGTTGCTAAAGATTACAAAGATTTGGAGAAATTTTGCAGCTGCTGCAGAAATAAATTAGTATATGATGAGTATTTACAACACTTTAAATCGGGAACAAAAGGAAGCGGTTCTTCATACCGAAGGACCACTTCTGCTTTTAGCCGGAGCGGGTTCCGGAAAGACCAGAGTAATTACCCACAGAATTGCCTATTTAATAGAAGAAATGGGAGTAAAGCCCTGGAATATTCTGGCCCTTACCTTTACCAATAAGGCTGCCGGAGAGATGAGAGGTCGTGTGGATGACCTGGTGGGCTTTGGGGCAGAGCAAATCTGGGTATCTACCTTTCACTCTACCTGTGTAAGAATCTTAAGACGCCATATTGAATGCCTGGGTTACGATACCGGCTTTACAATTTATGACGGTGACGATCAAAAAAGCGTAATTAAGGATATTTGCAAACGCCTGGAGCTGGATACTAAACAGTATAAGGAACGAATGCTTTTGGGAGTGATTTCCTCTGCAAAGGATGAGCTGATTACGCCGGAGGAATTTACCCTGAATGCCCAGGGAGATTTCAGACAGCAGAAAATCGCCGCAGTCTATACAGAATATCAGCAGGTATTAAAAAGAAGCAACGCTCTGGATTTTGATGATTTGATTGTGAAAACCATTGAGCTGTTTAAAAATAACCCGGAAATATTGGATAATTATCAGGAACGCTTCCGTTATATTATGGTAGATGAATACCAGGATACCAATACTGCACAGTTTGAACTGGTAAGGCTGCTGGCCTCCAAATATCGCAATCTTTGCGTGGTAGGAGACGATGATCAGTCTATCTATAAGTTTCGGGGAGCCAATATCGGCAATATTCTGGATTTTGAGAGGCATTTTTCGGATGCCAGGGTAATTAAGCTGGAGCAGAATTACCGTTCCACCCAGAATATTCTGGATGCGGCCAATGAAGTAATCCGTAATAATACGGAGAGAAAGGAAAAGGCTCTGTGGACGGAAAAGGAAGCGGGAAGCCGCATTCATTTTCGGCAGTTTGATACTGCCTATGAGGAGGCAGAATATATTGCCTTTGATATCTTGGGAAAGTGCCGCAGAAAAGAAGCAGACTATGGAGACTGTGCCATTCTTTACCGCACCAATGCCCAGTCCAGAATCCTGGAGGAACGCTTTGTTCATGAGAATATACCCTACAATCTGGTGGGAGGAACCAGTTTCTACTCCCGAAGAGAGATTAAGGACATGCTTGCCTATCTGAAAACCATCGATAACGGACGGGATGATTTGGCGGTAAAGAGAATCATCAATGTACCCAGAAGGGGAATAGGAGCCACCACTCTGGCAAAGGTACAGGCCTATGCTGCAGACATGGAAATCAGCTTTTTTGATGCACTGAGAAGGGCAGATTCCATTTCCGGATTAGGAAAGGCTTCAGGAAAGCTTACAGCCTTTGTGAATATGATGGAGGTATTCCATACGAAGGTAAAGGTTTACGGTATAAAAAAGCTTCTGGAAGATATTTTGGAAACGACAGGATATATTGAGGCCTTGAAGGAAGCAGATGAAGAGGATGTGGAAGACCGAATTGATAATCTGAATGAATTGATCAGTAAAGCAGCAACCTTTGAAGAAGAACACCCGGATGCCTCCTTAAGTGAATTTTTGGAAGAGGTGGCTTTAGTGGCAGATATTGACCAGGTTGATCAGGATAATAACCGGGTGTTGCTGATGACTCTTCACAGTGCCAAGGGCTTAGAGTTCCCGGTGGTTTATCTGGCAGGGATGGAGGATGGAGTCTTTCCCAGCTATATGACGATAATGGATGAAGATCCCACTGCCCTGGAGGAGGAACGCAGACTGGCTTATGTAGGAATTACCAGAGCCATGCAGGAGCTGACCCTGACGGCAGCCAGAATGAGAATGACCCGGGGAGAGACACAGTATAATCCGGTGAGCCGATTTATTCGGGAAATCCCGACTGAATTAATGGACAACCGTCCCCTCCCGATACCCCGTAAGGAGATGGAGTATCAAGAGGATTCCTATGAGAGAGCTTCTTTTAAGGCAAAGCCTTTTGCAGGTCTGGGACAGTCCCCCTTTGACCGGAGTGTCGGTTCGGGGCAGACACAATCAACCGTTTTTTTGACAGAGGGAATGGGAAAAACCCGTTTGTCTAATGCGGTTGCTGTCAAGCCTAAGGCTGTTTTAAGACCTAAAGCTACTGCTTTGGAGAATAAACCCTTTATTGCAAAAGGACTTTCAGGAAGTGGACTGACCAAAGGAACGCCGGTCAGCTTGGCTCCGGATTATAAGGAAGGGGATCGGATAAAGCATATAAAATATGGTGAGGGCATAGTCAAGCATATTGAACCTGGCCCCAGAGATTATCAGGTAACTGTGGAATTTGACCGAGTGGGACAAAAGGTAATGTATGCTGCCTTTGCAAAATTAAAAAAATTATAAAATTTAAATGAGAAAATTTTACAAATGTTTGAGATTTTTCCTTGCTAAAGTTGTAGTAAAATCAGAATAAAAGTGGTATGATAATAAAAATATGCGAGGAAAGAGGGTATAGAAAACATGAATAAGCTGGATGAAATTTTAGAGATTGTGAGGAGTAATGCGATGAGAAAAGAAGAGAAGAAGTCTTGCCCTGTTGTCTGGATTTTGGCTGTAATTGGAGCTGTGGTTGCAGTGGCTGCCGTTGCTTATGCCGTATACCGTTATTTTCAGGGAGAGGTAACGGAGGAATTGGAAGAGGATTTTGACGAGGACTTTGATGATGATTTTTTTGAGGATGAAGATACAGAGCCCATCGTTATCCCTAAGCAGGATACTGCCGGGGAAGCAGTAGCGGCAGATGCACCGACAGCAGAGGAATAAAAGAGGCGGATAAAGGCTGTTGTATTAGAGAGGTTGACCCTTTCATACAACAGCTTTTTTATTTAGGAGTTAAATGACTTTTAGTGTATTAGGCAGGAGATATAAGGTGAAAAAAGGACAGACTTATACAGGAATAGTTGAACGTATGGATTTCCCCAATAAGGGAATTGTTATTGTGAATGAACAGTCAGAGGAGGGAGGGGAAAGAAAGATAACCTGTACGGTAAAAAATGCTCTTCCCGGACAGAAGGTGACCTTTATGGTTAATAAATTGAGAAAGGGAAAGGCAGAAGGGAGACTAATTAGGATAGAAGAGACTTCCCCCAAAGAGAAGGAAAGTCCCTGTCCCCATTTCGGTGCCTGCGGTGGATGCCTATATCTTTCCCTGCCTTATGAAGAACAGCTGAAGATTAAGGAGGAACAGGTAAAAAGTCTTTTGGAAGGGGTACTCGAGGGAAGGCAGAAGAGTTGGAAGTTTGAAGGAATTAAGGCCAGTCCGGCAGTTTACGGATACCGGAACAAAATGGAGTTTTCCTTTGGAGATGAAATGAAGGATGGCCCTTTAACTTTGGGAATGCACAAGAGAGGCAGCTTCTATGATGTGGTTACGGTGGATGGCTGTGAGATTGCAGATGAAGATTATCGGTTGATTTTAAAGGAAACCTTGGCCTTTTTTAGGGAACAGAACGTATCCTTTTACCACCGACTCCGTCATGAAGGCTATCTGCGCCATCTTTTAGTGCGAAAGGCAACGGAAACCGGAGAAATTCTGGCTGCATTGGTGACTACTTCACAGAAGGAGGGAATGAAGGAGGTGGATATGATGCAGGCATGGCAGGAGAAGATTTTGGGCCTTGACCTGTCAGGAAAAATAACGGGACTTCTTCACCTCACTAATGATTCTTTGGCTGATGTAGTCAAAAGTGATAAAACGGATATTCTGTATGGTCAGGATTATTTCTTTGAAGAATTGTTGGGGTTAAGGTTTAAAATATCGACTTTTTCCTTCTTTCAGACTAATTCCAAAGGAGCAGAGGTATTATACCAGACCGTAAGAGACTATATCGGTGATCTGGGAAGTAATGACCGGGAAGGTAAACCGGATAAAATCATCTATGATCTGTACAGTGGGACGGGAACCATTGCTCAGCTTATGGCACCGGTAGCCAAAAAGGTAATCGGTGTGGAAATTGTAGAAGAGGCAGTAGAGGCAGCAAGGAAAAATGCAGACTTGAACGGACTTTCAAACTGTCAGTTTATTGCCGGAGATGTATTGAAGGTATTGGACAGCATAGAGGAGAAGCCGGATTTTATTATTCTGGATCCCCCCAGAGATGGTATACATCCGAAGGCTCTTACGAAAATTATTGACTATGGTGTTGAACGGCTGATTTATGTCAGCTGCAAGCCCACCAGCCTTGTCCGCGATCTGGAGGTCTTTTTGGAAAGGGGATATGCAGTGGAGCGGGCTGTGGCCGTAGACCAGTTCCCCTGGACGGGGAATGTGGAGACTATAATTCTTTTGTCCCGAAAAACACCAGATGCGATTATTGAAATCGACTTAGAGATGTCAGAACTTGATTTAACAAGGGCTGAGAGCAAAGCAACCTATAAAGAAATCGAAGAATATGTACAGAATAAATATGGTCTACATGTTACCAATTTATACATCGCACAAGTGAAAAGGGAATTTGGAATTATAGAACGCATTAACCATAATGTGGGCGAAGGCAAGAACAGAGTGCCAAAAGTGACACCAGAGAAGCGTGAAGCAATTATAGATGCACTTAAATATTTCCAGATGATAGAATAAGGGATTATTAAAGGAAAAAGTTATGAAGTGGGAAAAGTACACAACAGAAGTAGAACTGATAGAAAAACAAAATGATGTTGAGCATGATTTGTATAATATTATCGCAAATGTAATAAGAGATAGGAATGCTTTTTCGGATATTTCATTAAGAGATATAGGCAATCGTATACGAACAAAAAATAAAAAGGAAAAAGTGTTTTGGGGATTAAAAGGTTTTCCAGATTTTGTAATGCTTAATAAGGAATATCAGCCAGTAGAAAATAGTGTAGACAGAAAATATATTTATGGTGTGATTGAAGCAAAGTTTGTAGATAAACCACTTTACACAAGCATTGATGATAAGAGGCAGTTATGGGGGCATCTCCTATGGTTTAGAAAAGTAATATATACAAATGGTATTGAATGGCGGTTTTATAGTGTTGAAGAAGATGATGTTCAAAAGATACTAAAAAAAATTACTTCTAAATCACTTAATGAATTGCAGGATGATTCATATAATAAATTGGCTAAAAAGGGAATTGTATATCAAGAAATAGACGAAATTTTATATAGTGTTTGTAATAATTATTCTGTGGATAAATTTACAGAGTGTGATCCTTTTGTGTTGCGTACAATTTCAGCAGATGGAAAAAGGATGTGGAATGAAACAGAATGGAAAAGACTTATTAAATATTTGGATGAATATAGTTTCAATAATAGATTAGCAGGGTGATTTGCCCTGCTATCTTTAGTCTTCCCTTATTTCTTTCTTGATACGTTGGATTGTTCTGGTGGAAACATTAAATATCTGTCCGTGCGATCTCTAAGTCAATAAGTAAGTCAGGAAGACGGACATACTTGGTATTGGAATTGGTCGCCCTATTTTCTGAACTATCTTGTATGTTCTTATATCTCCTTAAAGCCTTAAAATTATGGATTCTTTGTAGTTGAAAGGTTGATATAACTTTTTATAAATTGTTATATCTTTTATAAAAATGGTGCACTTAATGGTGCATAAAGAAACGTGACTATTAAACAATCCGAAGCCCTAATATAGTACGCTTGTCAATCCCTTTACCGTAGGCACTCACGGAGTGAGTGGGGATTTACAAGCTCCATAAAATATCCTTAGGAGTGTGAAAAAGGCCATACGAAAAATTGATATTACAAATAATTTGTTTTTGTAAGCGAACGGTAAGTGGTATCAAAAATTGATTTTCCATACTTTTATGTAATTTGTATAGCGTTTTCTCTGTATAGCCTTTTTTGCATAGTTTTACACTTTGTTGTATCAGGCATACTCTGCTAAAGGCAGAAATCCTGCAGTCGACCCAAAGACCATGTTCAAGATTCTTACCTATGCTTACTCGCAAAACATTTATTCATCCAGACAGATTGAAACTGCCTGTCGCAGAGACATTAACTTTATGTGGCTTCTTGCCGGACAGAAAGCGCCTGATCACAGCACCATTGCACGCTTTCGGACAGGATTTCTTGCAGATGCCTGCGAGAAACTGTTTTATCAGATGGTACGTCGACTGGCAAAAATGGGAGAATTAGCAAAAGAAACCGTATTTATTGATGGCACAAAGCTGGAAGCCTGTGCAAATAAATATACTTTTGTCTGGAAGAAATCTGTGGGAAAATGGGAAGAAAAAATGTTTACCAAAGCGGAAACCCTGGTACAGTTGCTTAATAAAGAGTATCTGCAATCGTTTGCCATATATAAGGAAACGAAAACAGCAGACCTTCAAAAAGTTGTAGATTATCTCAACAATTACTGCCAGGAGAATTCGGTTGTATTTGTCCATGGCCGCGGAAAAAGAAAAACCATACATCAGCGTTATCTTGAAGTGTTTCAGAAATTTCTTGACAGACAGCTGCTTTATGACCTTCATCATTCACGTTTTGGCAACCGCAACAGTTATTCACCAGAAAAGTGAAGAACAATTTAATATACTTGTAAATCGACTTAGAAAGGATTTATACAAATAAAACCAGGTGTTTTGTGGAGGTTTTTATGGAACAAAAATTTTATGATGAGATAAAGAACATCTTGATAACAGCAAGAAATAAAGTCTATCAAACAGCTAACTTTGCAATGGTTGAAGCATACTGGAATATCGGAAAATCAATCATTGAAGAACAGGGCGGTAATGAAAAGGCGGAGTATGGGACGGGTTTATTGAAAGAATTAT
>JBJELS010000144.1:0-11440 GCA_051879275.1 Lachnospiraceae bacterium | reverse complement strand
TACGCTGAAGGAGGCCATAGAGCTGGCGGAATACCTGCGGGATTTGGGCTATATGCCCCAGCAGGTTCAGGATTTTTATCCCACCCCTTCTACCATGTCTACAGTGATGTATTATACGGAGTTGGACCCCAGGGATATGCGGCCGGTATATGTTTGTAAAAATCCTCATGAAAAGGCTATGCAGAGAGCCTTAATCCAATACCGTAATCCAAAGAACTATGAGCTGGTAAGGGAAGCTCTTATTAAAGGCGGAAGAGAGGATTTGATTGGATTTGAAAGGCATTGTCTCATTCCCCCAAGACGATTTGAGGAGAAAAGGAAGAGAGTCTCACAAAAAGAGAAAATAAAACCAAAAAAAACCATCCGCAACATACACAAGAAGAAAGGAAAATAAAGATGAAGGTAGTCATAGTCACCGGTGCATCTTCAGGAATAGGAGCTGAATTTGTCAGACAGCTGGATAAAAGCTTTTCCCGTATAGACGAAATCTGGATGATTGCCAGAGACAGAAAGAAGATGGAAGCATTGGCCCCCACCCTGATGAATAAAAGTCGGATTCTTTCTCTGGATTTGGAAAAAGAGAGGGATATAAGACAGCTGGGGACAATTTTTGAGGTGGAAAAGCCGGATATATGTATGCTGGTTAATTCTGCCGGCTTTGGCTTAAGGGGTCATTTTTCAGAAATTCCTCTGGAAGAGCAGCTGGGAATGATTGAGCTGAACTGTAAGGCTTTGACAGCAGTGACCTATATGGCACTTCCCTATATGGTAAGAAACGGAAGAATTTTGCAGCTTGCCAGCTCCGCGGCCTTTGTACCTCAGATGAATTTTGCAGTATATGCTGCCACAAAGTCCTATGTACTTTCATTTTCCAGAGCACTGCAGGAGGAAGTAAGAAGCAGAGAAATTTTTATTACGGCAGTTTGCCCGGGGCCGGTGGAGACCCCATTTTTTGAACGTGCCGAGAAATACGGAGAAGTAATGAAGGGAAAGGAACGGTTCTATGTTTCCCCCGCCCAGGTGGAAAGAGATGCCTTAAATGCCTCCAAAAAGCGAAAAACCATTTCCGTCTGCAGTCTGCCCATTAAGGCTTTTCATGCCGCCTGTAAAATCATTCCTCATGATTTTATGCTGGAAATCATCCAGCATATCTATAAAGAAGGAGAAGAAACAAAAGAGCTATGATAAACGTAAACAAAGGAGAGCTTTCCTATCTTGCTGTAAATAAACGCAAGGAAATCCTGAAAACGATTCTGTTCTTTTCCCTTTCCGCCGCCATTTTCTGGATCGGCTGTTTTTCCACGGGAAGCGAAAGGAATCTGCTGACCATCGTTGCGGTACTGGGCTGTCTTCCGGCAAGTAAAAGTGCGGTTTCCATGATTATGAATCTTAGGATAAAGGGCTGTTCAGAGGAGGATGCAGATAGTATTCAAAAAAGGTTTGGTGAGAATTTCGGATATTACAATCTTTATTTTACCAGCTATCAGAAGAATTATGAAATTCACCATCTTGTGGTAGAGGATTTGTCCATAATTGCCTATTCAGCAGATGAAAAAACAGAGGCTTCCGGCTTTGAAGAGCATATCAGAACCATGCTGAAAAAAGAAGGAATCAGCAATATGAATGTTAAACTGTACAGGGAAAGGGAAAAGTATATAAGCCGTGTGGAGCAGCTGTTGAAGTCGGAGCATGAAACAGGAAAAGAGAACCGGGTGGTTTCCCTCCTTTTTTCCATTTCCCTGTAAGTAACAGTGAGGAAATATGCAGCAATTTATTATTGAAAAAAATGAGGCGGGGCAGAGACTGGATAAATTCCTGTGCAAGTACTTAAAGGAGGCACAGACGGGCTTTCTCCATAAAATGCTTCGGAAAAAGAATATTACCTTAAATGACCGGAAGGCGGAGGGAAAGGAGAAGCTGAAAGAAGGAGACTGCATCCGTTTCTATTTTTCCCAGGAAACCTTTTTAAAATTCCGTGGAAAGGTATCCCCGGATTATTCAGAGGAAGAGAGGCAACAGGGACAGGGGACAGCGGAGTATCAAAAAGCCTTTGTCTGCCTGAAGGGAATTAAGGTCATTTATGAAGACCCACATATTCTTCTGGTGAATAAGCCGGCAGGGATTTTAAGTCAAAAGGCCGAAAATAAGGATATCTCTTTAAATGAATGGATGATAGGCTATCTGCTGGATAAAGGAGAAATAACGGTAAAACAGCTGGAAACCTTTAAGCCCTCCGTCTGCAATCGTCTGGACCGCAATACCAGCGGTCTGGTTATCTGTGGAAAATCATTGGCAGGAAGTCGGAAAATGAATGAGCTTCTCAGGGAAAGAAGCATACACAAATATTACCGTACCTTTGTCAAAGGCCGATTGACACAGGAGGCCTGTATCAGGGCATATCTGATTAAGGATAAATCTACCAATCAGGTAAGGATTACAGAGGTTAAGGAGAAAGATAAGGATAAGCCGGGGCTTATTGAAACCAGATATCTTCCCTTAGGCTGCTATGGGGGCATCACCTATCTGGAGGTAGAGCTGATTACGGGAAAGCCCCATCAGATTCGGGCCCATCTGGCTTACCTGGGACATCCGATTCTGGGAGATTATAAGTATGGAGATTCAGGGTTTAATCACAGCTTTTCTTCTCATCCGCCCAAGTGGCAGCTTCTCCATGCCTATCGTCTGGAAATGCCGATTCTGGAAGCCCCCTTTGAGCAGTTGTCAAAAAAGGTATTTACAGCACCTGAACCGGAATATTTTGAACAGATTAAGCGGGAAGCAATAGGATAAAAGAGGAATAAGAATGTCTACCTGGAAAACCCGAGGCCTCAGGGGCTCAACTCTTGAAGATTTAATTAACCGGACCAACGAAAAATATAAAGAAAACAGGCTGGCGCTGATTCAGAAGATTCCAACGCCCATTACGCCTATCAATATAGATAAAGAGCACCGGCATATTACTCTGGCTTATTTTGACCAGAAGAGTACCGTTGACTATATCGGTGCTGTCCAGGGAATCCCCGTGTGTTTTGATGCCAAAGAGTGTGCAGCGGATACCTTTGCTCTTCAAAATATTCATGAGCATCAGGTTAAGTTTATGGAAGACTTTGAGGGACAGGGGGGAATTGCCTTTTTACTGATCTATTATTCCCATAAAGACCTGTTTTACTATCTTACCTTAAAGCAGCTGATTTTCTTTTGGAAGCGGGCCCTGGATGGAGGAAGAAAAAGCTTTCGTTTTGAGGAGCTGCCTATGGAATACTGCCTTCCCCGAAAGCAGGGAATTTTGGTTCCCTATCTGGATATGCTGCAAAAGGATTTGGAAAGCAGAGAAGAACATATTGACAGATAGACTGCTTATTTAGTATACTGACTGTAATTTAGTATAGTAGCACACTACCATACTAAAGCGAATTAAGCAGTTTAAGCAGAGTGAGAGGGAAAAATGAAAACAGAATTAATTCATACTCCGGAAGGAGTCCGGGATATTTACGGAAAAGAATATGCTGAAAAAATGTGTATCCAGCAAAAGCTGGAGGAAAGAATCCGCTTATTTGGCTACCAGGGAATCCAGACACCCACCTTTGAATTTTTTGAGGTGTTCGGTAAGGAAATCGGAACCACACCGGTAAGAGAATTATATAAATTCTTTGATTCTGACGGGAATATTCTGTGTCTGAGACCGGATTTTACTCCATCTATGGCCCGTGTGGCTGCCAAATATTTTTCAGATGCGGATTTACCTCTTCGTTTTACCTATCAGGGCAGTACCTTTTCCAATACCAGCCTTCTGCAGGGAAAGCTGAAGGAAACAACGCAGATGGGTGCAGAGCTGATGGGAGATGCCTCCGTTGAAGCTGACGGAGAGATAATCAGTATGCTTGTGGATGCACTTTTACATACGGGACTTAAGGATTTTCAGGTAAGCATAGGAGAAGTGGACTTTTTCAAGGGAATCTGCCAGGATTTAGCCCTGACGGAGGAAGAGGAGGAAGTGGTTCGGGGCTATATTTCCAATAAGAATTTCTTTGCGGCCAAGGAATACCTTCAGGCAGGGAATAAAACGGATTCTGCTGGAGAAACCATGATGCAGATTGAAGACTTGTTCGGCTCTGTGGAGGTTTTGACCAGGGCTAAGGCCCTGTCCCATAATCCCCTTTGCCAAAAGGCCATTGAACGGCTGACAGACCTTCACCGTGTGCTTTGTTCCTATGGGGTGGAGAAATACGTTTCCTTTGATTTGGGAATGCTTTCCAGCTACCATTATTATACCGGAATTATTTTTAAGGCTTATACCTACGGAATTGGCGATGTGGTGGTAAAAGGCGGCCGCTACGATAAGCTTCTGCCTTATTTTGGTAAAAACTCTGCTGCCATCGGCTTTGTTATTGTGGTAGATGATTTAATGCAGGCCTTAAGACGGCAGAAAATTACTATCCCCTTAGCCCATAGGCTGGTGACCCTGGTGTATGATTCCCTTCATTATGAGAAGGCCCTTTTGCAGGCAGCGGCTATGAGAAAGGATGGCATTGCCGTACAGCTTCTTGCCTATGATTCTTTCAGACAGAAGGCAGATTATGAGGGACATGGGAACAGACAGGGAAGCGGCGAGATCATTTTTTTATTGGATGAATAAACCCATTTGAAATTTGGAGGAAAAAATGAAGGATAATCAATATCTCACCTTTGCTTTGGGTAAGGGTAGGCTGGCAAATCAAACCTTGGAGCTGTTGGAAAAAATCGGAATCACCTGTGAAGAAATCAAGGATAAGTCCTCCCGAAAGCTGGTTTTTGTTAATGAGGAGCTGAAACTGAAATTCTTTCTGGCCAAGGGCCCGGACGTACCCACCTATGTTGAGTATGGTGCCGCGGATATCGGGGTAGTGGGAAAGGATACTCTCCTGGAGGAAGGACGGCAGGTATATGAGGTTTTGGATTTGGGATTTGGAAAGTGCCGGATGTGTGTCTGCGGACCGGCAAAGAGCAAGGAGCTTTTACAGCATCACGAGATGATTCGTGTGTGCAGTAAATATCCCAATATTGCCAAGGAATATTTTTATAACAAAAAGCATCAGACAGTGGATATTATTAAACTCAATGGTTCCGTGGAGCTGGGACCCATTGTGGAGCTGGGAGATGTCATCGTTGACATTGTGGAGACGGGCTCTACCCTCAGGGAGAATGGCCTGGAGGTTCTGGAGGAAATCTGTCCCCTGTCTGCCAGAATGATTGTGAATCAGGTCAGTATGCAGATGAATAAGGAAAGAATTAAGTCATTGATTGATGGATTGAAGGAAGAATTAGAGAAGGAAAAAAAGTAATGCGAATTGTGGAATTAACGGCCCAGAGCCGTGAGAATATTTTGGAAGAATTATTGAAAAGAAGCCCCAATCAATATGGAGAATATGAAGCCACGGTGAATGAAATTATCCAGCAGGTAAGGAAGGAAAAGGATGCAGCAATTCTGGACTATACCCGTCGCTTTGACCAGTGGCAGCCCACCTCGGAAACCCTCAGGGTTACTCCGGAGGAAATACAGGAAGCCTATGGACAGATGGATGAGGCCTTGATTGAAGTAATGAAAAAAAGTGCGGCCAATATTCGAAGCTTTCATGAAAAGCAGCTGCAGAACAGCTGGTTTGATGCCAGACCGGATGGTACCATACTGGGAATGAAGCTTCTTCCCATTGAAAAGGCAGGAGTTTATGTGCCCGGAGGAAAGGCAGCATATCCTTCCAGTGTATTAATGAACGTTTTGCCGGCACAGGTGGCGGGAGTGGAACGAATTATTATGACTACACCGGCAGGGGCTGACGGAAAGGTAAATCCGGGAACCCTGGTGGCTGCGGACATTGCCGGTGTGAATGAGATTTACAAGGTGGGCGGAGCACAGGCCATAGCCGCAATGGCCTTTGGAACCGAAACCATTCCCAAAGTGGATAAAATAACCGGGCCGGGAAATATTTTTGTCGCTTTGGCAAAGAAAGCCTGCTTCGGCTATGTCAGCATCGATTCTATTGCCGGCCCCAGTGAAATTCTGGTGATTGCAGATGAAACGGCAAATCCCCGCTATGTAGCCGCGGATTTATTATCACAGGCTGAGCATGATGAGCTGGCCAGTGCCATTTTAGTTACCACCAGCAAAGAGCTGGCCCAAAGGGTATCCCGGCAGGTGGATAGTTTTGTACAGCAGCTTTCCCGCAGGGAGATTATGGAAAAATCTTTGGAAAACTACGGATATATTCTGGTGGTAAAGGATATGGAGGAGGCGGTGGAGACGGCCAATGCCATTGCCAGTGAGCATCTGGAGATTCTGACAAAGGAGCCCTTCCAGGTGATGACCAAAATCCGAAATGCAGGAGCCATTTTTTTGGGAGAATATTCCTCCGAGCCCCTGGGAGATTATTTTGCCGGGCCCAATCATGTGCTGCCCACCAACGGAACAGCAAGATTTTTCTCCCCGCTGAATGTGGATGACTTCCGAAAGAAAACCAGTATTATTTCCTATTCGAGAGAAGCTTTGGAAAAGGTACATGGGGATATTGAACTGTTTGCCCAAAAGGAGGGCTTAACCGCCCATGCCAAATCCATAGCGGTACGATTTGAATAGAGGAAGAGCAGAATAAGGAGAGAGAAGAATGGGAAGAAAGACAACCATAACCAGAAAAACCAGGGAGACGGATATTTCTCTTTCCCTGAATCTTGATGGCAGCGGAATCAGTAAAATTTCCACCGGAGCAGGATTTTTTGACCATATGCTGGAGGGATTTTCCAAGCATGGATTTTTTGATGTGGATTTAACCGTTAAAGGCGATTTGCAGGTGGATGCCCATCATACCGTGGAGGATACGGGAATCGTTTTGGGTCAGGCAATCAGGGAAGCAGTGGGAGATAAAAAGGGAATTTGCCGATACGGCTATTTTATTCTGCCTATGGATGAAACCCTGGTGCTTTGTGCTGTTGACTTATGTGGTCGGCCTTATTTTCAGTTTGATCTGGAGCTTCCCGCACAGAAGGTTGGTGACTTTGACACAGAACTGATTCGTGAATTTTTTTATGCTGTTTCCTATAAAGGAGAAATGAACCTTCACCTAAAGCTTTTGTCCGGCAGCAATACCCATCATATTATTGAAGCTGCTTTTAAGGCCTTTGCTAAGGCTTTGGATATGGCTGTCGGTATAGATAGACGAAATACCGGTGTTCTTTCCACTAAGGGAAGTCTTTAAACTCTGGTGCCAAAGGAGAGATAATCATTGATGAATAAAAAACTTGTAGCCTCTCTTTTTCTTTATGAGAAGGAGGCCGTAACCAATTTTGATGATCTTAAGGTAATCAGCAGGGAGCCTGTAGAGCTGGCCAAATTATACAGTGAACAGCATGCAGATGAGCTGATTATCTTCGATTTATCCATGGGAGATAAGGAGCATGATGAAGCTCTGGACATTATTAAGGAAATCTGTGAAACGGTAGAAATTCCGGTTATCGGAGCCGGTAACGTCAAACGGACTGAGGATGTAAAAAAACTGCTGTACGCAGGCTGCCAAAAGGTGGCACTGAACTATTCCAAAGAATCCAATATTGCCCTTACCCAGGAGGTTTCGGAGCGATTCGGAAGGGAAAAAATTGTGATTTCCACGGGAGAAATCAGCTGCTTGACGGATTTTTCCGATGTAATTGAAGCCTATACCTGTGAAACGATTTACTTGGGAAAGAGTGATTTTAAAGAGGCTTTTGCAGCAAGTCCCATTCCGCTGATTACCTGGGTTCCGGAAATTTCTCTGGATAAGCTGATTTCTACCCTGCAGAATGAAAGGGTGGTGGGGGTCATGGGAACCATGGTCAATGAGAATGCTGCCCAATTTGCCTCCTTGAAAATGCTGTTAAAGGATAACGGTATTCCCATGGCTGCTCTGGAAGCAGAAATCTGTTGGGAGGAATTTAAGAAAAACAGTGATGGACTGGTTCCTGTGGTAGTACAGGATTATCGGACGGATGCGGTGTTAATGGTGGCTTATATGAATAAGCAGGCTTATGAACGAACCCTGTCCAGCGGTAAAATGACCTATTGGAGCAGAAGCAGGCAGGAGCTTTGGATTAAGGGAGAGACCAGCGGTAATTACCAGTATGTGAAAAGCCTTGCAGCAGACTGTGATAAGGATACCATTCTGGCCAGGGTGTCTCCTGTAGGACCGGCCTGCCATACCGGGAAAACCAGCTGCTTTTTTAATACCATTATGGAAAAGGAAGATGCAGTGGCCTACAATCCGCTGAAGGTATTTGAGGATGTATTTGCCGTGATTTTAGACCGCAAGGCCCATCCAAAAGAAGGCTCCTACACCAACTATCTTTTTGATAAGGGGATTGATAAGATTTTAAAGAAAATGGGAGAGGAGGCAACGGAAATCGTCATTGCAGCCAAGAACCCCAATCCCAATGAAATCAAGTATGAAATCTCGGACTTTCTCTATCACATGATGGTTTTAATGGCTGAAAAGGGAATTACCTGGGAGGAAATTACGGAAGAACTGAGTAAGCGTTAGTTTTTGTTCTAAAGCAACAGGTTTGTACATAAGCTTCTATAACTCTTCTTGGAAAAGGAATAGACAATGGAACTGGAACAGAAGCTGGCTTTAATTCAGCAGATTCGCCAAAAGGAAAATCACAATTACCAGAGGCTGGGAGAAGGCTCTTACGAATATAGGAAAGGAGATCTGTACGGGGACACATGGACCGGTGAACAGGTCTCCTTGTTTTCTTCCTCATTTCGTCTGCGATTTCTATTGGCCGTATTTTTATTTCTTTGCTTTTTTTATCTGGAAATACGGGACATTTCCCTGGGAAATTTGAATGGGGGAGAAATTCAAAGCTACATCAGTGAAAATCTCTCCCTTTCTTCTTTGGATTCATTGATCCCGATGGACGATATTCACTAACCAGATATTGCTTTTAACCATAAAAAATCCAATAATGGCCTTGATGATTTCCATAGACTGAACACACCAGAAAACGGTAACAATATTCCAATGGGTAAAGCGGGAAAGGGTAAAGGCAACAGGAATGACCACTACCCAGGTATAGACGGAATCGAAAAGAAAGGTAATGCCTGTTTTTCCTCCGGAACGCAGGGTAAAGTAGGCACAATGGCAGAAGGCATATATGGGCATTACCGAAGCATAAACCAGGATAAACTGCTTTGCCAGTACCTTAATGCTTTCTTCCGTATTATAAATATTAGGAAATCCCCTGCCTGCAAAAGCCATCAGTGCAGCCATTCCCATACAGGCAGTGACCACAAAAAACAGCATTTTGTTGTCAGCATCCTTTGCTTCCTTCAGTTTACCGGCACCTAAAAGCTGGCCTACAACGACGGAGATGGAGGAACCCAGCTGAATATAGACAATATTGAACAGATTGGAAATGGTGGAGGATATATTCTGTGCAGCAACTACCTCCAGACCGCGAACCGCATAGCATTGAACGATCACGGTCATTCCGGAAGCCCACAAAATTTCATTAATCATTAAAGGTGTTCCCTTTCTCAGAATGGACCTCAGGATGGAAGAAGGGATTCTAAAGCTATTGTAGGCTCCCTGAATGAAATGATTCCGTGCCTGATTCAGGTGAGTCCATGTGATTATAATAATACATTCCAGATAGCGGGCAATGACGGTAGCCAGGGCGGCACCGATTACCCCCATAGCGGGGAAAGAGCCCACACCGAAAATCAACAGATAATCCAGAAGCAAATTGGTAAACACGGCCACGATACTGGCTAACATGGGGACAAAGGTATGACCGGTTTCTCTCAGTGTATTTCCATAGGTCTGGAAAAGAGCAAAGGGAACCAGTCCCCAGAGCATAATTCCCAGATATTGCTGTCCATAGCCCAGGGCAAGGGAAATATTCCCAATGGAGCCGTTGTCACTTAAATACAGGGAAATCAGCTCTCTGTCCAGGGTCAGAGCCAAAAGGAGAGCTACAGCAGTGATTATGGCACAGGCATAGAGCTTAAAGCGAAAGGTATATTTCTGTCCTTCATAGTCTCCTTTTCCATAAAACTGTGTACCAAAAATACCGGCACCGGATACGCCGCCGAATATACACATATTAAATACAAAAATCAGCTGATTTACGATGGCCACACCGGACATCTGCTCCGTACCGATCTGGCCTACCATAATATTATCCAGAAAGCTTACAAAATTGGTAATGGCATTCTGGATGATCATGGGAACGGCAATTACCAGTACATGAAGATAAAAGGCTTTATCACCGATAAATTTTGTTCTGAATTTCTGAAGCATTTTTCTTTCTCCTCTATGCAGTCTGACTATTATATCTCCGGCTTAAAAAAATGTCAAATTACTTTTTTTTACGAATATCGTTCTGTTTTTTACATACCAGAAAAAAAACAGATAAAATTTGTTAAAATAGCAGTAAATTAACACAAGGAGGAAGCAACAAATGAATAATTATGAAGCATGGCTGCAGTTAGAGGAGGAATTGATTGGCGCCTACTGTCAAAAAACATTAAAAAGGATGGTATGTGTAACTTTACCCCTTGTTATTGTGATTATGGCCGTTGTTTTCGGTATTCTGGGATTCATTGGAGAGGGTAAGGCCCAGGCGGCTTTGGAAGGAGCCCTGTCCGGTGCGGTATTTGGAGTAATCATTTCCGTAATCATGTTGCTTTTTTCTTTACTGAATCTGCGGGCTTCCAAATATGTAAATCAAATTAAAAAAAGTGTGGATGAGCTGGGAATTTCAGATTGGGAAAAGGATGAGCTGGGTCAGGAAATGCTGGAGGCCTACAGGGCAAAGAAGCAGACGATTTTTTATGATATATCCGCTCCCGGACAGGGAAATTCCACCCCTGCACATTTTATGCTTACTCCACATTATTGTGTTTTGGTGGGAAGCAGTCCCTACTGTATTTTGGTAAGATTTTCCGATGTGGAAAGGATGGGAACCAGTATGGAAAAGAAGGTTGCCACAAGACGGGGAGGAAAGTCCAAAACCACCTATTATTTCAGCTTATACTGTATTGATTTTTACGGAAAAAACGGAGAGGATACTCCTTTTACGGCCATGGGATTTTTGGAACCGGAATTGCGGGAAAAGGTTCTGAGTATGCTTGAGGGAACCACAGTCAAAATTTCCGATTAAAATTATCCAATAGAAGAGAAGCAATCAGGCCGAAGGCAAGGCAAAGAAGGTTGATGATAAAAGCTGCTGTGGATTCCGTAAAGCTTCTAAAGGGGATGATGATAATCGTTGCGGCAATCACAATACCGATGATGCTGTGGAAAGCGAGGGAATAATAGCGCTTAAACAAAGCGTTGATTGCCCGGGATAGAAGAATTACAGTGGCTACAGCTCCTATGCCTCCGGGAATCAGCACGGAAAAATCTATATGTCCGATACCGGCTACAAAGGGTTC
>JBJELS010000143.1:0-11524 GCA_051879275.1 Lachnospiraceae bacterium | reverse complement strand
TTGTTGAATACAAAGGAGGATGACAATGAAGCTTAAAGGGCTTATAGCAGTTTTGATTATATTGATTATTGGTATTTTCGGCTTCAATTCGTTTACCTTTACTACGCAGGAAAATGAATATGCGGTAGTGAAGGAATTTGGAAAGATTACAGATACCTATGATTCCGCAGGATTAAGATTTAAAATTCCGTTTATTCAGAATATAACCTATATTCCCAAATCCATACAGCTGTATGATCTGAATCTTTCGGAAGTAATAACTTCGGACAAAAAGACGATGATCGTTGATGCTTATGTTTTATGGAAAGTAAAAGATGCAAAAGTCTATACCTCTTCTCTAAATGCTTCCAATTCAACGGCACAGAGCAGATTGGATGTCATTGTATTTAATGCGATCAAGACAACCGTTTCCAGCATGACTCAGGATGAGGTAATCAAAAGCCGTAACGGTTATCAAATAGAAATCATAGATACAGATTTGGAAGATCTGGAGATTAACGATTATACGGAGCTTTCAGAACAGGAGACGGATATCGGAAACATTTCCATATCGGATAAGCTATTGGAATGCATCGGAAACCAACCTACCCAATATGGTCTGGAAATTCTTGATGTGGAGATAAAAATGCTTGATCTGCCGGAAGAGAACAAAGCAGCTGTGTATGAGAGGATGATTACGGAGCGAAACAATATTGCTACAGCTTATAAAGCACAGGGAGAATCTGCGGCACAGATTATTCGCAATACAACAGATGCAGAGGTGTCCGTTATGATTTCCGAAGCAGAAGCCAATGCTGAAAAGATAATTGCGGAGGGTGAAGCTGAATATATGCGGATATTATCCGAGGCTTATAATGATCCGGGAAAGGCAGACTTTTATTTATTCAGTCTGCAGTTGGAATCCCTGAGAGACTCTTTAAGCGGAGAGGATAATCTTCTGATTTTAGGAGAAGACAGCCCATTTGCAAGCATATTTAATGGGATTGGACAATAGTTATTTACCTCATAAAATGGTAAAATGAAATACTCTTTATCTTAGACTTGCATAAAGAGCTATAAAGAGTTATAATACAATGGAAATTGAATACAGGTCTTCAGGGCAGGGTGAGATTCCCTACCGGTGGTACAGCCCACGAGCCGCAAGGCATGATTCGGTGAAACTCCGAAGCCGACAGTATAGTCTGGATGGAAGAAGATAGTGATTGACAGAAGGAAAAGCTTCTGTCTGTTCAAGTAGAAATATGCTCTGGGATAGCTTTATTCCAGAGCTTTTTTGTTAAAAGGCTTTTGACAAATTATTGTATATTTCTCTTGAGCTTTTTATGTATATCCCTGAGCTTATATTCAGGGCTATTTTTTTACCAGGAAAGTACATCCTATGGAATCGGAAACAAAGAGTCGCAGAAGCGGCAGAAGGTGAGGGAAAATGACAGATAAAGAGTATATGCAGAGAGCCCTGTCTCTTGCCCAAATGGGCTGCGGATGGGTGGCTCCCAATCCTATGGTAGGGGCTGTTATCGTCAAGGATGGGGTAATAATCGGAGAGGGCTATCATCAGGTGTATGGTCAGGCTCATGCAGAGCGAAATGCACTGGAAGCCTGTAAAACCTCACCTAAGGGAGCAGTTCTGTATGTTACCTTGGAGCCCTGCTGTCATCAGGGAAAGCAGCCGCCCTGTGTAGAGGCTATCTTAGAGGCTGGAATCCGTAAGGTGGTTATCGGCTCCTGTGACCCTAATCCACTGGTAGCCGGAAAAGGTGTGCAGATATTGAAAGAACAGGGAGTGGAAGTAACAGAAGGGATTTTACAGGAAGAATGTGATGCCATAAATCGGATTTTTTTCCATTATATTCAGACCGGACTTCCCTTTGTTACGATGAAATATGCCATGACACTGGATGGAAAGATTGCTGCCCATACAGGAGCTTCCAAGTGGATTACCGGAGAAATAGCCAGAGAGCATGTGCAAGCCCAGCGCCATAAACACACGGGAATTATGGTGGGAGTAGGAACCGTTCTGGCAGATGACCCTATGTTAAACTGCAGACTGGAGGGAGGGAAAAATCCTGTTCGGATTATCTGCGATACCCATTTACGGACTCCACTTACGGCTAAAGCAGTGACCACAGCCAAAGAAATTTCAACCATTATTGCTACCTGCGAGGAAGAGGAAAGGATTCAGCTTCCTTATCTAAAGGCAGGCTGCCGGATACTGAAAGTAGGGAAAAAAGAAGGGAGAATAGATCTAAGAGAGCTGATGGAGAAGCTGGGTGAGGAAAAAATAGACAGTATTTTGCTGGAAGGAGGGGGTACCTTGAACTGGTCGGCTCTGGAAAGCGGAATCGTAAATCAGATTCAGGCCTATATTGCACCAAAGCTGTTTGGTGGGAGAGAGGCAAGGACACCCATAGAAGGAAGGGGAGTTTCCTTTCCCAATGAAGCGGTGAAGCTGACAGGCAGTAGGATAATTTCTCTGGGGGAGGATATTCTGATTGAGAGTGAGGTGAAAGGTAATGTTTACGGGAATTGTTGAGGAAATAGGAGCCATAAGGAGTATTGCCAAAGGACGCCACTCAGCTGTTTTGACCATTGGGGCAAGGAGGGTTTTGGAGGATGTCCACGTGGGAGACAGTATTGCCGTCAACGGTGTCTGTCTGACGGTAACCTCCTATGGGACAGATTATTTTACGGCAGATGTTATGCACGAGACCTTAAACCGCTCTGCCCTTTCCCGATTAAAGGGCGGAAGCCCTGTAAATCTGGAGCGGGCAATGGCAGCTGACGGACGATTTGGAGGACATATTGTTGCCGGACATGTGGATGGTGTGGGAAAAATCATCCATATCCGGCAGGATGATACGGCTGTCTGGTATACCATAGAAGCAAAACCGTCTATTCTTCGCTATATTGTGGAAAAAGGCTCTATAACCATTAACGGAATCAGCCTGACGGTAGCAGGGGTAACCAATCATACCTTCTCCATTTCCGCCATTCCCCATACGGTTAAAATGACCACCCTAAGCGAAACCGGGGAAGGGGATATGGTAAATCTGGAAACCGATATTATCGGAAAGTATGTGGAGAAGCTTATATTGCCTTCGGCAGAGGAACAGAAGGAAAGCAAAATTACGAAGGAGTTTTTAACTAAATACGGATTTTAACAGGTGAATGGAGGTTAATATGGTTCAATTTAATACAGTGGAAGAAGCTCTGGAGGAGTTGAAACAGGGAAAAATTATTCTGGTTACGGATGATCCGGATCGGGAAAATGAGGGAGACTTTATTTGTGCAGCACAGTTTGCTACAACGGAAAATATTAATTTTATGGCTACACACGGAAGAGGGCTTATCTGTATGCCCATGTCCGAGGAGTATGTAAGAAGACTGAGAATCCCACAGATGGTAGAGCAGAATACGGATAACCATGAAACTGCCTTTACGGTTTCCATTGATGCGGTGGATACAACTACGGGTATTTCGGCAAGGGAGCGTTCCCTAACGGCTTTAAAATGTGTGGATGAGAATGCCAGACCGGAGGACTTTCGCCGTCCCGGCCATATGTTTCCGCTTCTGGCCAGGAAAAACGGTGTTTTGGAGCGAAACGGCCATACTGAGGCAACTGTAGATTTATGCCGATTGGCAGGACTTAAGGAATGTGGTCTTTGCTGTGAAATCATGGAAGAGGACGGTACCATGATGCAGACCTCTAAGCTTCTTGAGCTGGCAAAAAAATGGGGGTTGAAATTTATTACCATTAAGGATTTACAAAGCTACCGTAAGTGCCATGATCATCTGGTAGAGCAGGCTACGGTAACGAAAATGCCTACCAAATACGGTGAATTTATGGCCTATGGCTTTGTTAATAAGCTGAATGGAGAACACCATGTGGCTTTAGTGAAAGGAGAGATTGGCGACGGACAGGATGTACTTTGCCGTGTCCACTCAGAATGCTTGACGGGAGATACCTTTGGTTCTCTTCGCTGTGACTGCGGACAACAGTTTGCCGCGGCCATGTCTCAGATTGAAGAGGAAGGTCGGGGAATCCTTCTTTATATGCGTCAGGAGGGCCGGGGAATCGGCCTGATTAATAAGCTGAAGGCCTATGAACTGCAGGAGCAGGGAATGGATACGCTGGAAGCCAATCTGGCTCTGGGCTTTCAGGGAGATCACAGAGAGTATTATATCGGAGCACAGATTTTACGGGATTTGGGAGTAAAGAGCATGCGGCTTTTGACCAATAACCCGGATAAGGTATACCAGCTTTCCGAGTTTGGAATCGAAATCAGGGAGCGGGTACCTATCCAGATGGATGCTACAGCCCATGATCTTTTTTACTTAAAGACCAAACAGAAGCGCATGGGGCATTTATTGAAGTTTTAAATAGGAAATAAAAAAAGAAAGGAAGAGTAATATGAAAACACTGGAAGGAAAGTTAGTAGCCAAAGGAATTAAAGTAGGAATCGTTGCAGGACGATTCAATGAATTTATTACCGGAAAATTACTGGAGGGTGCACTGGACGGACTGCTTCGCCATGAGGTAAAGGAAGAGGATATTGAGGTTGCCTGGGTTCCGGGAGCCTTTGAAATTCCTCTGATTGCCTCTAAGATGGCAAAGAGCAGAAAATATGATGCCATTATCTGCCTGGGAGCTGTGATTCGGGGAAGCACCACCCACTATGACTATGTCTGCAGTGAGGTTTCCAAGGGAATCGCTGCCGTTTCCCTAAACGCCGATATTCCCGTGATGTTTGGTGTTCTGACCACGGAAAATATTGAGCAGGCTATTGAAAGGGCAGGAACAAAGGCAGGAAATAAAGGCTATGACTGTGCTCTGGGAGCCATTGAAATGGTGAACCTGATTCGGGAAATTGATGGATAAGATGAGAGAAGAGGGGCTGAATTAAGCCCCTTATTTTTATCGTTTAATCTGCTTTGAAACTTGCTGCTGAGGTGGGGATGGTATAACTATATTGTATTTTGTCTATTCAAAAGTATTCCACATATAAGTATCGTCGCACCCAATAAAAGGATTAGATACCATAGATTTTCAAGGCAAAAGCCATTATCCAACATCAGACGGTATCCCCAAGAAGCGGGAAAAATACACCCTATGGTTTTAAGAAAACCGGGTAATAGGTCGATGGGAAACATAATTCCCGAAAGCATAATCGAGGGCAGGAACACAAGCTGCGCTATCATGGTTAGCTTTGCTTGATTTTTGATAATTAGCCCTAATATACTTCCAATGCTCAGTGATCATTTTGTTGGATCACTAAAAAGGTTTATATCAGGCGGCAGATAGGTAAAGAGAAAAAAGCAGATTGCCATGATGCAGATAAGAAGTCCCAACAGGAAGCTGTAGGAATTGATTCTGCAAGACAGAGTAAGCCTGTAAACAGCCCAAAATGCCAGAATCACGCTGAGGATAAAGGTGGCGATGTCAAGGGGCAGAAAGCTTCTTCCCAGAATGCCGGAATAGGTATAAAAAATTACCGGAATCAGAAATGCTCCCAGTAAGGTTCCCAAATAGGAGGCCGAAGCAATGCAGGGATATTCACTCTTCAGCCTTTTTTCCATATAAAACGAATAAATAAGCATGGGAAAAAAGCATAGCTTCATATGCTCCCAGGTAGATTCACTGACCGGAAAGAAAAAGCCCAATATGAAGTTTTTACCGGACCATTCATAGATAAAATGGGAAAGAGTACCGGTGATAATGACGAAGATTATTCCTGTGATGATATATCGATTTAATTTATTCATAGAATATAGCATATGGAATAAGGAAGCAGTTATGCATCTAATTCAGGTAATTTACAGGCTGGCGGGAGTAAAGTCTTAAGCATTATCATCACATAAAGTCTGATGGGCAAGAATATCACTGGGCTTATGTGTTTCACCAAAGAGGGGCACGTTAATCCCCTCCAGGTCCGTCCTTACGAGGTCTTTCTGATTCTGGTAATGGTTCAACGGGCTTTACGATATCCTCTCCGGGCGGCAAATCGACATCGGGAATATTGCCGTCATCATAAACCTCAAGAGGTTGCCCATCTGGTGCAGTTTTTATTTTTGCTTCCATAATACACCTTCCTTTCCTGAATAGGGTGTGTAGGTTGAGCAAAAATATGCAGATCTATTGGTAAATTCACTTTTTCGTTGTAATAAGTATAATTACCTTTCCAAAACTTATTGCAAACTTAATATGGCTGATGATTGGTATTTGGTTAGTTTAGGAATGGAAATATTTCTGAATATTATCTTAAACATAAATTACCAGTTGATAACAGAACGTATGTTTGTTAAAATATAAAAACAGGAGGTGAACATACGTTTGAAAAGTATAATCTTTCATCTTGATGTAAATTCGGCCTTCCTATCCTGGGAGGCCGTTTATCGTATTACGCATCGCCAAGGTACATTAGATCTCAGAGAAGCAGCATCGGCAGTGGGAGGGGATATGTCTATGCGACACGGAATTATCCTTGCCAAATCCATCCCTGCGAAGAAGTATGGAATCCAAACAGGGGAAACAATTATGGAAGCACGCCGCAAATGTCCCCATTTGATTTTGGTGCCACCCAATTACAGCTTATATGAGAAATGTTCAGCAGCGTTGATGAACATTCTCGGGGAATATTCAGATGTGGTGGAGCAGTACAGCATTGATGAGGCTTTTATCGATATGAGTACCACCTGCCATTTGTTTGGAACACCTGAAGAGGCTGCTGCACAGATAAAGAATCATATAAAGAATGAGCTGGGGTTTACTGTAAATGTGGGAATATCCTGCAATAGACTTTTGGCGAAGATGGCATCAGATTTTAAGAAGCCGGATCAGATACACACCCTGTACCCGGAAGAGATCAGGGAAAAGATGTGGCCCCTTCCCGTATCTGATCTGTTTTTTGTAGGCCGTGCTACAGCTAAGAAGCTATTTTCTATGGGAATCAGAACCATAGGTGAGCTTGCGGCAGCAGATCCGATATGGTTAAAAAATACATTGAAAAAACAAGGGGAGACAATATGGAATTTTGCCAATGGGATAGATTATTCCCCGGTAATGGTCAGTCCACCGGCTAACAAAGGCTATGGAAACAGTACAACAACGCCCTGTGATGTGGTGGATGCAGAAGAGGCGAATAAGGTATTACTGGCATTGGCAGAGACGGTAGGCAGCAGGCTAAGGGCAGATGGGGCAACGATTGGAGTAATTGCAGTAGGAATACGTTATTCAGATTTATCCTATATGTCACATCAGAAAAAGCTGTTAGCTGCCACCAATTTAACGGCTGAGATTTATAAGGCGGCAGGTGAGCTGTTTTTAGAGCTATGGAATGGCAAGCCGATACGTCATTTGGCAATTCACACCAGTAAAGTTCAGGAAGAGGATTTTATCAGACAGATAGATCTGTTTGATGAAACAGATTATGAAAAACTGGCCAGAATGGATAAAGCAGTAGATGATATCAGAAAACGATTTGGAATAGATGCATTTATGAGGGCAACCTTTTTAAACCAACCGATCGATCATATGTGCGGAGGTATTTCCAGAGAAAAAAGAGAAGTTGATTATGATAAAATAGCTGTCCAATAGAGGGAGGAGATTTTTATGGCATTCGGGATTGGGATAAATGCACAGAAGGCAGATGGCGGAGTCGTAAAAGGTATACAAAGAGAAGTGGCCTGCGAGTGCTGGTTTACCAGTTCAGGGAAGGTAACACCTCTGATGATTAAGGTGCAGGACGAAGATGGGGAGATTCGGGTGATAAGGCAGATCGTGGTTCATTCTCAGGAGAAGAAGATGTATGCAGGAATCCCATCCATAGAGTTTAACTGTACATTGACTATATTGGAGCAGACAATACCTGCAAAATTGATTTACTATCAGACAGAGAGCAGGTGGGTATTGAATTATACTTCCTGAGTTTACTTTCTAATCGGCGGATTAGGGATTATCATCATATAATAACTTGGGAAATGCAGTACAATTCTTTAACAGTCAAAAATTTTCAAAAAGTTTGTATGTTAAAATGCTAAAACATAGTGTAATTTAATTGGATGTATGTTATACTTTTAACTCAAACGATATGAATAAAAAGGGGCGATTAGGTGGCAAATTATACAGAGGAACAGTGGAATGCAAAAAAAATTGAGCTTATGGAAAAGTGCTATAACGGTTTTGCTGATTTAGGATTGCACGGCACCGGTATTAGAGGATTGGCTAAGTATTGTGGATATAACACATCTATGATTTATACATATTTCAAGGATTTGGATGATCTGATCATCCAATCCACCGAATACTGTATGAGCAAGGTGGAACAGGAATTTATGGCGAAGGCTCCAACCAATCTTGAGGACTTATGGAGGTTTATTGACGAGATACCATACTGGACAGCCAAAAAGCATGGAAAGAAGTACAGAATGATGTATCAAGTGTATACGCACCCGAAATACAGAGAATACGGTCAGAAATTCTTTGCGGGTGTAGATGAACGATATACCGAATATGCAAAACTCTTAGAAGGTAAACTGGGTATTCCCTATCAAAAGCTGACACCATTGAGCTTCATTCTGATTCGAGCCTGCGTACATTACGCATTGTTCGAGGATGAATTTTATCTGAAAGCCCAGATAGAAGTGCTGAAGGAAAGTTTGGAACTCTTTATTATGAAATATAACCCAAAAGCAAGGTCGGGTATTGCGACAGAATAAGGGAAAGCAAGGACATACATGGAAATTGCGAAAACATATCTACGCAATACCATATTCACAAAAGCATAAGGCGGAAAAGTATGAAAAACAAGCCCGATGGTAACAGGACAGCAGTTTGGGGATGATCTGGGCATTTGTCTCAAATTTTGGAGTGTATGCGAGTAATCCAATAGAAGTACATACAAACCATTACAGACAAGCTGGTTGAAAATGAAACGGGAAAGTAATCATGGAAAAAGCGGGATGAGCCCGCTTTTTCTTCTAAATTTGTTAGTATTTGCCTTATCTGTGACGGGGCTTCTTGGTTATGGCATACGAAATGCAGTTTGATGAAAACGGACTTCCCGTAGCAGGGATAGCTGCTGTTTTAACGGATATGTACAAGGATACGGAGACAGGGGAAGAAAACAGCGAAGTGCCGGAAATCTTACCGAAGTATAAGGAACTGCATGCGCTTAATCCCGATCTTATTGGCCGGTTTTCCTTGCATTTTGGAGGAAAGAAGGCTATAATGAAGCCATTCCAAGACGAAAGGAGCAGTAAGCAAATGGAAACCAATAAAGAGCTGAACGAAAAAGAATTATCGAAAGTTTCTGGCGGCGATGGTAACCCTGAAACAGGACGGAATTACAAATGTATGGTCTGTAAAACTGTCTTTCCTGCTTCGCCTGGAACCGTCAACAGTTGTCCATTCTGTAGTAGTCGATGGATTGATACGGAATATGAGGGATAATTCCTGTTATCGTAAATGGACATATCTTCTGTCCGGGACTTTCATAGAAAAAGACTCTTATTCAACCAATTCCTCGCAGTGGTTGAGCAGGAGTTTTTTATTTTGGTTTTTGTAACTATTCAGAGCCATGCAAATGTTCAATGAAATGGACATCCTGCTTGCAGTAATGGAATTTATATGGCGAAGTAACCACATGAGCAAAAGGAAAGCGGTGTAACAGCGATTTTGCGTTCTGAATAGTTACTTTTATATTATAGAACATCAGACTTTGGTATTATTATGCACTTATTTTTCAAAAAGTTGTACATGAAAATGTTGAAACATAGTGCAATTTAGTCAAATATATGTTATACTTTCGAATTAACACGAACGATTTGAATTAATGGGGCGATTAGGTGGCGAATTCCACAGAAGAACGCTTCGGAATGGAGGTTATGATGAAGACGATCAAGAAGAAATTTAAGAAAGGAACAGCCATACTGCTGGCATGTACCATGCTGGCAGGATTAGTGACGGTAATGCCGCAAAGTGCCATCCGTGTCAAGGCAGCCGGTACTGCACCAAGCGTGTCCGCCTATGCCACAAAGGAGCAGTTAATGGATGGTACATTTGCACCGGATTCAAACGGACTTCCAACGAATATCGGAAAGCTGGCATTTGGTAAGAACATCAGTGGAAACCCACAGGAATGGTACATTTTAGGAGCTGATAGTGGAGTAACAGAGGGAACAAATAATACCATCATTTTTGCCGCAAGTCTGATAGCAACAGGACAGAGGTTTAATTCAAGCACAAGCACTAAGACATATAATTATGAAGCCGGAACAGGCTATGGAGAAGCTGCAGGCAGTACAACTGTTTACGCAAACCACTACGGAGCAAGTGACCTTCGTGTGGAATTGCAGACTATGGCTACGAGCACATCCTATTTCACCGCAGCCGAGCAGGGATTGATGAATGATACCACAGTGACAACGAATGATACAAAGAATAGTGTAAACTATACTACCACCGACAAGTTGTATGCACTGGCGGCAGACGGTGTTGGTCCTTCCTATAAAACCATAAAAGCAGGAACCAATAACCAGACAGTACTTGCCATGAGTAGTTACTGGAGCAGCGGTGCTGAGTTCTGGCTGCGCTCGCCTGGCGGTATTGGTGTCACTGCGTTGCTCACTGATCCGGGCGCGTATGTCTTCAGCGACTATGTTTACGGCAGGGACGCTGTTCAGCCCGCTTCCAATCTGAAGCTGTCCTCTGTGCTCTTCGCATCTGCTGCATCGTCGTCATCATCCGGTACGGCAACGTCTGGAACGATCGATAAGGATGCCAATGGAGAACCCAAGGCGATGACCTTAAGACTGGATGGAACAGGTAAGAATATTGGTACGGTTACCTATAACACCACAACAGGTGATATAAAGGCGGCTATGGGAGGTACCTCCGGCGCTGTGGCACTTGTGGTACAGGGCAATGACGGAACCAAGGACTGGTATTACAGTAAACAGATTACCGGCACAGAGACGGTGAATGCATCAGATATTGAGAGTGCACTTAGCCTTTCGGCAGACATTGATTTATCAGCCTGAAAGATCTGGATGGAAACCACCGATAGTACAGAGAGAATGATTTATGCGGTCAAGGCAACCGAGACAACAATCAGCAGCATTTCATCTGTAGAAATTACAGGTATTGATGCTCCGACAGCTAATACTGCATTAGATACCGAAGCGGCATGTTTAACCACAGGAGTAAGCAGTACCGCACCTTTAGTTACATGGACACCCAGTGCTTCCATTGCGGGATATAATACAGGCTACACGGCAAGCGTTACCCTTACAGCAGATACAGGCTATGAATTTACGGATACTGTGACAGCTGCCGTAAATGGTAATACGGCAACAAGTGCTACGAAGAATATAGATGGAACACTTACGGTAACCTATGCTTTTTCTGCAACGGCAAAGGATAAGCTGACAAGCATCACAGCACCACAGCCGATCACAGTAGCAAGTGGAACGGCTTATGGTGGGATGAATCTGCCTGCAACGGTTACGATT
Organism: Lachnospiraceae bacterium; assembly: GCA_051879275.1. Classification (GTDB taxonomy): domain Bacteria; phylum Bacillota; class Clostridia; order Lachnospirales; family Lachnospiraceae; genus SFDP01. Next base: position 16 of record JBJELS010000143.1, on the reverse strand, counting down.
GAGACAGAGGGGAATA
>JBJELS010000142.1:0-11540 GCA_051879275.1 Lachnospiraceae bacterium | reverse complement strand
AATGATGAAGCTATCAACAGAATGATTACAACCATTGCCAGTGCTAATCTTCGGCTGGAAGCCGAATATATCTATGGTAATTTTTTTACTGAATTGAAGGATCCCGAGCACATGATGTGGAATATTTTCCATAAAACCGGAAAAATACAAATTGGCTGGGCCTTAGAAGGAAGTTTATCCTATAAGGATTACTCTGATAAAATGACGGAAGATGAATTTTATGAAATCTATGGGGTAGAGGTTGTTACCTATAATTATTATACTGCTGATGACTTTATCCGCATCATGAAAGAATTAAGAGACAGCACAGGCTCTGATGTGTTAACCGCTGATTTCAATACACTGATCCAGGAAATGGAATTGGCAAAGGAAGATCACAATGTGGAACATATTCTTAATATTTATTATATTTTGCACGATATGGATTATTTTCTATTACGATATGGCCCTGAAGATGTAGGAAAATATGTCATTGATACTTCTACCGTTAGTAAATATTATGGTGTCCTAAAAGCATATGATCAAGAATAAGATATTTTATAAAAAATATTTTAGATGTTTACTTTCTTGTTTCTCTTTCCTCTATATTATTTAGATAATCGATTATCAAACAAATATGGAAGGAGACAACAACTATGTCAAATTATTTTTGCATTAACAAAAGTGGTATCAAAATTCCTGTATATTCCGATACCGACAAAACAACACAAATTGGATCAATTTATGATCGTGAAGCTTATGGGTACAATGCCAATTGGGGTGGTGATGACTACTTCTGTAATATTGCTTTTCGTAGATCTGACGGTAAAATTAGTGGGGGCTTTATTATTGATCCCCCAAATGGTGCTATGGTAGGTTGCACAGATTATCCACATGGAACTGCCAAAATCAATGGTATAACCTACTATACATTTCTTATGCGCAATAGCCGTCAGGTTTATAAAACAGATGGTACCCTCTGGGGCAGCGTTGCTACAAACCGTCGTGTAGCTTGTTTAACAGCGATGTCTGGTGACAATAACCCTCACTGGAAGGCCATCAATTATGTTGAGAGTTCCTCTGGCCAGTGGGTTCCAGTTACCGGAAACGGTTCGAATTATGGTTTTGTGGATACTGGATTAGAAATTGCTTCCGGCTATAAATCCATTCCGATGTACGGTAGTTGGTAATAGTCTCATTTTCCACCAATATCTAAATAATATTTGCCCCTCCCATATATTTCCGCAAAAGTCTTCTGGGAGGGGCATCTCTTTCTATCAACCTACTTTTAAAATCATTGTATTAATAGCCTTTATAACAGGTGACTTTCTGTTACCATAATATACTTTTTCTTTCTCACAGTACCCTTCTCTTGTATTTATATACTACTTGTATTCTCATCTGTTTTTTTCGACATTATTAATTCCATTACCCATAAAATAATGACCATTCCCAGAGAAATCCACTCTCCCCATTGAATATTCATGGGAAGAAATTTATCATCAACAACTTCTATTAACATTAAAATCCCCGTAAAAGGCCTGTTATAGTGTATCATTACATGATTCAAGATTACTAAAGCTTTTATCGTCGCAATACCTGTCCATATTCGGTTCCATAGCTTTGGGCTGCCAACCATTTTTTCCCCTTTACCCATATAATATATCCATAGCATTAAGCTCAGGGCAGTTATCCCTGCCTGAGCCTCTACCGCATAGGAAATTTCTAAACTTCCCACTAAACTACTTAAGGCCATAGAATAACAAGCAAAGTATAGGAACCAATCGACTCTTTTTCCCGAAAGGGCTTCTTTTTTTCTGAACAACACCGTCAAAATAATAAAAAGAAAGTGGAAAATAATAATGGGATAGTAAGTACTGCTTAATTCTTGCGACAGGATATTCACTGTATCATAAATAATACTAAGGGGACCATGCACCAGTTTAAAAAATACCTTCATCAGAAAAATATTGGAGTGTACTGCATCTTTTATACACAGTGCACTTACACTCAAGTAGCTTATATAGGCTATCATACAATGAAGCCGCCTGATATTTTTCTCGCATTTTATATAGATTAATAACGAAATAATATAAATGCTTCCCAAACATATTATTCCCATAGTACATTCTTCATAAGAGATATTTATCCTTCTTTCCAAAACTAAAATAGTTAATTCTCTCTCTATGTACGACAGCAAAAGAAATACTGCCACCGGTATCATAGATTTCCAAAAAGTATCTTTTGATTTTTCCATTATATGTCTCCTCCTAATTTTATATTAGCAATTGCCTTAGACTCATCCAAAATAGTCGCACAGTCACAGGCATTTGCATAGCGACTTGTATCACCTTTACTAATCAATAAAGAAGCCCAGGTTTTTCGATCCACTATCCCTAATTTCACTGAACTATCTTGGTTCAGGCACATAAACTTTTGAAAACTTATTACTGCTTTTTCGACATCACCATCAAATACTCCATCCAGACCAACATCAGCTGTATGCATGCAGGCAAGTGCCATCTGCAAAATCTTTACAAAAGCAGTTTTATCACTTACTAATGCCAATACAGGAGCATTATTTAATGTATTAGTACCTACAATTCCATCTACACCACTTGTATTAATGGCTGCTCCTGTAGCTGCCGCCTTTGCTTCTTCATACTGTAAGGCATAAACAATCGCTTTTACCATATTCCTTTCTGGAATACCATTGCAAGGAATTAACCCTAAACTTTTCCAATAAAAATCAGAATAATTTAAGTTCAAATACCGTTGAATATCAAGGACATATTTTTTCCCATCTCTGCTGAGGACAAACGGATCTGTATTCAATAAGGCTTTCATATGCCTTGCATCCATTACCGCTTCACCATTCATTCCTGTATATGATCGGAAAACTTCGATAGCCATTCTCAAATGTGTAGCATATTGACCATCAAACCCTTGGCAGTCGATTCCTTTACAGATAAACCCTCCCTGTAAAATGAAGATTAAATTCTTTGTGGAATTTTCATTAATGCCCACCTGTTCATAGGCAGCAATAGTCTGATTTCCAAAAATGCCATCCGGTGAAGCCAAATTAAGCTCCATTTGAAGTGCCCATACTAAGGCTTTACACGTTCCAGGACCTACAATTCCATCAACAGTAATTTCTACAAAGCCTGTCCTATCCTTGTATTCTTCATTATACCATTCCTGTACCTCTTTTACCCAGGGATCTCCACTACTTGTCTCTGTTGTTGCCATATTGTTTTCCTCCTTTATCATTCTATCATGTTATTGATTTGCAAATCTACAAGATAAAGAGTTCTTATTCTTTACTTTGTAAACATAATTTGTTTATTTTTAATTCTGTAATTATATATTCCTTTAAAAATATGATAAGTAACTCTTTTAGCAGATTTTTATCTATTTTATTCTTCCATCTTTACTTCCGGCAGCCCTGCTACAGAGGTTAAAAGAGATAAAATTCCGGCTAATATTGAAGCCGAAAAAACCATTTTCCAATTCACAGTTCCAAGATATGCCTCCGCTCCAATCACAGCCACTGCCGCCTGTGCCATCGTTTTAATTGCTCGGATTCCTGCAGCCTGAATCCATTTCCTTACTTTTTCTTTTTCCATGTCTCATTCTCTCCTTCATTTTTTATACCATGCTCAAAATAGTGGCTACCACTGCTCCCACAATACCGCTGACCAGGGTAGTAATAATCGTCCCTTTAACCAGGGTCAAAGTTTCAATAGGTCCACGCTCCATCCGTTCTAACCTTTGGCCTTGCTGATTAAGCTCTTTAAGCATATTCTCAATAATTACGGTCATTTTATTGATAGATATTGCTAATTCCTGAATAGCCATACTCTGAGCCTCCAATTCAGCTACCCTATGTTTTAAGGAGCCAATCTGATGTTCATGCCCTTCCAGTCTTAGTGCAAGTTCCATCTCGTTCATTCTGTCACCTCCTTTTTTATAAAAGAGGTTGGTAGAAAAAACATGTAAACAATATAGTGCTTAACTTCTCCCTCCATCATCTTTCCGCAATTCTTTCTCAAGTTTTTTTAAGCCCGTTTTTTCTTTTGATTCACTGCTTGTCTGGATTTACCAGAAATTCTTGCAATTTCTGCAATGGAATATCCATAATAAAATGACAGCCTAAGTAGTTGAAGCTCACTTTTATTCAGTATATCTATTACTTTTAATTCCCAAAACAAATCTTGAGTATCCTCTTTTGCTAGCTTTGCTTCTATCAAATATGTATGTTCTTCAGATAAGTCAGATAACACAATTTCTCTTCTGGACTCAATAATCTTCCTTATTTTTTTATTGTAGTAATTCATTACCGATACCTGAATATAAGAAACTATAACTTTTTCTTGCAAAGAAGCCAGTTTACCAGACTTCACTAATTCAATAAACCATAGAATAATGTCCTCATAAGCATCTTCATATCCCAATTTCAACGCATATTTTTTAAATAATGGCGAAAAACGTTCAATTAATTCCACCATTGCCTTTCCATCATGTTTTTCTGCATCATCAAGTAATTTCCGTAGCATCTACATTCCTCCTTTGTTGTAAGGAGGAACTTTTTACTTATATGTAAACCTCAAGTAACCCTCTTTTTTACATTCCTTTATTTACATAAAAAGAAACAGGCTTTTAAATTTAATGATATTTTCCCAAAAAGCTTTTATTGATGGTTTACGTCTGATCCCTGAAGTACTCTTTAATACTTACTGAAACACAAATAAAGGAGGAAAATATGTATAACGGAACAGCATATGTAAATGTATCAAATGAAAAAATGCCCATATATCGCCTGAATTCAGGTTGCACTAATGTGACCAGTGAACAAATCGGGACAATATATCCGAATGAATGTTATGGAGTTCATAGTGAGAAGGCAGTGCCCAGTTAGTTGCTTTTAGAAATGCTTCTGGCAATACACAAGTTGGTGGTGTTGTGGATAATTTCCCTAAGCGTGTACCTTACGGAGAAAAGAAAAGTAATGGTAGCACATTAGTCGATAATCCCATGGATTCACAAGGTTATTACACTCATACACTGGCAAAAACCATGAATTGGTATATTGGTACAGCTAAGCAAAGCACCACTCTCCCCGCAGGGACACAGATAAAAATTAAAGATAGTACTACCGGTTCAGAGCATTATTATCGGATCGCCTGCAAAAAAGCAAAACGTCCCACTGATAGCGATTTTGTAGAGTTAAATCCCGGCGGTATTTTCTGGGTGGATTTTTTGACCCTAGGCTCAATGCCTTCAAATAGAGCAATTTTATAACTTAAATTTCAAATGTGTTTCAGTAAGGAGAGGAGGTTTATTCCTCTCCTTTTATCATGTAATTGAAATACCGTTTCCCTTCTGCTAAAATAGTCTCAATACAATCACCAATACTTCGAAAAGGAAAAACTATGACCCGAAAATCTTTTGACCAACGAAAACTTCATGTGACAGTTGTAACAATCGTCTGTATTCTTATCCTTTTGCCTATCCTCTTAATTGCATCAAAGTCAATGCCAAAAGATGATCCTGTAGACATATCTCCTTCCCAATCAGAAACTGCCACTGTTCCTTCTCCATCGGAATCCGCTGCTCAGGTTTCCAGCGAAGAGGCTTCAGCTTTTCTTACCGCTTCTGAAGAAACCATCTATATCCCGGATATGGAGGATTTTTACCGAGGAAAGAATCTTAAGATAGAACATATCTATTCCACGGATATTTCTCGGGGAGGAAACCACTATTGGATTGATGATGCAGGAATCCTCTGGGGAGTAGGCACTTCAGAATATGGACAGCTGGGCGAGCTGCGGGAAGATCTTAGCCTGTTTTCTGAACCGGTCAAAATTGCCGAAAATGTAATTCATGTGGATTTTTCCGGGGAATATTTTATGATTTTTCTTACCGCGGACCACAAGCTCTACGGGATGGGCGGAAATGCTGCTGGTATTTTACAGGCTTCTGAACGGACAAACCTAAACAGCACTTATATGAATGTGGCCACTGAACCGATACTGCTTCTAGAAGGAGTGGCCTATGCCAGATGTGGCTATACAACCATTATCACCTTGCAGGAAAACGGTAACGTTTTTTTATTGGGAAATCCTGACTATGTCCCTTTCCATCAGGAAGAATATATGGCTCCCCGGATGATTATGGATAACGCCAGATATGCCACTTCCTTCTTCTCCACCTATGCAGTTATCGATGAAGCCGGAGACTTGTATACCTGGGGAGATAACCGGCTGGGTCAGTGTGGTAACGGTACCTTTTCCGATTATGTCAGTAGCCCACAAAAAATTGCTGAAGATGTGGACTGTGCATGGCTGGGACAGGCCGGCTTTGATTATACGGATGAGCTTTCTGCTAAGGAAAGGCTCATCGTCCTGAATAATGACGGAAGCGTGTATGCCTGTGGACAGGGTGTGGGAGCAAAGCAATCCCTGCAGACAGATCCGGAATTGGTGGCAGAACAGCAGCCGGTAAAAGCCACACACACTCTTCTTCCTGTAACCATAGAAGAATATGTTCTTCCTTCTCTTAAAACCGTGGAATTAGGCTGGTCTGAGCAGCAACTGCTTTCTTTCTTAAAGGAGTATCCCCTGGCCTATACCACCGGTCACACAGCGGACGAAGGGTACCTGTACTATTGGGTTTATGATGTAAATTGGGTATTTTGCTTTAATGAAGATGGGCTTCTTGCTGAAATCAGCAGCTTGGAAGATGATGAGCTTGAAGAAGGCCGTTTAAGATCCGGAATATCTTATGAAGCAGTCCTTAATGCTTATGGATATGATTACAGGGAAGATATTGATGAGTATTACCGTTTACTGATCTACACGAGAGAAGACTATTTGTTTAAGGTTACTGTTTATGACGATATTGGCTGCGGAAAGTTCAGTAAGACACTAAAAAATTTTTAGCTGTTATTTGGTCTTTTACTTTGGAAATGAGGATATTATCTTAAAGAGAACCACAAATGGTCTTATTTTCTTGTTCAGCTTTCTCGTTTTTATGGATGACGTATTACTTTTCAAAGGCTACAGTCCGATTAAACCGATTATGGATACCTAAGCCTATTCCAATGATTATTTTTCTTTTAAAAGAATAATTAGTATTTTCGTTTTGCTTATTAGCTTTTATTATTTCTATGACTATGTCGAATCCTTTGAAGTATATTATGGAAATAACTATGTAGTGGGTACACAGGCCTATTCTAATGGTCATTATTCTTTTGAATTCCCTGAGAATTGGTCGTATCAGGAGTTTGATACCTTTGTTTCGCTATACGATGAAAATCATGATTTTGTTGCATCAATTAACTAATATGTAATGACCTCTTGTCAAGTACAAATATGCTATGTTAAAACTGGGGTTTAATATGTTAAATCTTATAAATAAAGTTATTTTCTTTTTTATGTTTATTTTCTGTATTCTTATTTTGCCTTCCTGCACTGTGCGGCAGCTTGAATCTTCTGAGAATAAGATTTTTATTGCAAATGAATACCGATTTGAATATTATGGGGATTGGACTGCCGTTGGAACAGATGCCATTAATGAAAGAAGAATTATTTTTAATACCGGAGAATATGGACCTGATCTTCGTATCTACCATAATTCAGGACTAATAATTCCTTCTATACCTACGAAAGATCAGGAAGATCTTTTTTCTGAAAGCCACCCTCCCTTTAAAGAGGTAAAAATAACAGAAATATCAGAAGTGGAGATTGATGGAATCAGCGGAAAAAAACGGGTTATTTTTTACACATATAATCGAAAAGAGCAAAGACAGATAGAGTATTGCTTTCCTGATGCAGATTTCTATATTGTAATGAAAGGGGATCGGTCAACCTTTTCCGAACTAAAACTGGAGGAATTGGTTTTCTCATTGGATTTTACTCTGGAAAACCAACCTGGAGATATTCCAGTAAGGTTCGTGGAAGATAATTTACTTATGGAATATTCCTTTGACGATATGCCTGAATATATTATGCAGCCTTGGGCTATAAATGGTAGATTGGTAGCCTGCAGATCTTTTGAAGATGGGCTTGAATCAGACGGAGTTTCTTTTTATATCATAAACAGCAGCAGCGTCCTTTATCGCTTTCCAGATATTAATTCTTCTGCACTTTCAAAGGGAGAAGTTTTCCAAAAAGTGACTGATATGTATATCGTAGAAGATGAAAAATCATCTTATTCACCAGAAGTATATATCTCTTGCCAATATACACATAAAAATGACACATCTATCACTTTCAGTAAGACCTATTGTTTTAAACGATCTGGTGATGGTTTTATCCTTCTCTCTGAAGCAATAGAATAGCTTTCATTTTATCATAAGAAAAGGGCTCTTAGCTGCGAGCCCTTTTTTCTTATATGTCCATTAATTTTCGTTCCATATATTTTAAGAAGTTACCCCTGTTTTTTTGGCCCAAAATAAAATATTCAGTGCTAAAGCAAAAGCGGCTGCATGATCTGACAAAGGATATATTTTAATGTCTTTTGCAAACATGGTTTTTAAAACTTCTGTAAATGCGTTAGAATTTTTTCTTTTATTTCGATTAGACTCCAACTATCAAATCCGATAATCGGTTTGAAATACTGATATGAAAGTGCATGAAAAGATGAACTACCAGCCATTAACTGCCGAATTGCATATCCATCTAAATCAGCAATTAAGTCATAATAATTAAACTGTCTCGCTTCAATAGCATTTGCTTCATCTGGCTCTTTGTCTCCAATTCTTTTGATACCAATAGTGGTATATTCTGATGGTTTAGTTGCATTACAATATATTTCATTAACAGCACTTGCAAAATCTCCTGCCCATGCTGACCAAGATCCTGGTACCATCGAAGCAATATAGCATTTTATAACTACTGCCAAATGTGGCAGCTCCCATAAACCAACATTGCCATCTGTTAGCAATTTAGCCCTGATTGTCTTTGTTTCCCCATTTTCCTCAGTCCTTACTTGGATATAGATATACGGATATAGTTGTTTAACATAATTATGCTCCATATGATTACGCTTTACAAAGTCAATAAATTCATCATCAGGCGGACTTATTATCCTGAATTTTATATCATTATACTGATAATGATATAAGTAATCAAGAACAGCCTTAAAGCAATCTAGTGTTTGAACATAGGTAGGAATCACTATTCCCTTACTGCTGTAATAAGTCTCCTCTAGCCACTTTATTGCCGGGATAAGCTCTGAAATATGCGTAATTTTACTTATTTCCTCTGGTGTTGGCTGATAAGGTGGCAAATAGTCATTTTCATCTACCGCCCCTATTATGAGTGAAAATCCTTCATTTCTTCCTGAAGCCATATCATAATCCAAGTCAAAAGAATAGTTCTCCAAAGAATAATCCTTTTTTTCAATATACTGTTCAAATGCCCAATTCTGCGGCATAAGGAAGCCCAAATTACCACTGAATCCAGTTGACATATTGGATACAAAACTGCTGATTGAATATCCCATGTTCGCCAGAGTAATACAAGTGTTTCTGGCTCCATAAACACCAATTTTATAATAATGGGAATTATCGAAAAAATAACTGTTAATTCCCTGAAAATAAAGTATGCCATAGTTTTTCAGATCAGTCTCTGTCATATCGCAGTCAACCGCAAAATAAATGACTGTTTCCTTTGGAATACCCAATTTTAATGCCGCATCCACTGCCTTCTGTGCATCAATAATCCCTTGTTCCTCATTAAAATCTGTAGGTATTGGTGTCCTTGGGGATTCCTGAAAGATTGGGAAAATTTTTAATCCTGCATTTAAAAGAATATCAATTTCATAAATGGACATTTTCTTTCCTGCATCATTATTTGGGTCTACATTGGTCAGATAACGCCCAATGTACCGAAAGCCCTGGGCATATAAGGCATGGCTAAGTATGCCAATCCTGTTGTTCTGATTCTGGATGAATGGCTTCTATTGAAACCAACAGATTCAGAACAAAGGGATATCTTCGAACTGCTCCACCGGAGACGCAAGAAATCTTCAACGATTTTCTGCTCCCAGTACGAATTCGAGGAGTGGTATGACCAACTGGGTGGTAATGACAGCCCTCTGGCAGATGCAATCATTGATCGCATTGCCCATGATAGTTATCGCATTAACATCACTAGCATAGATGCCGAGCATGACATCTCAATGCGTGAGGTTTATGGATTAGACAAAACATTACGCGAGTAAACTCGCAAAAGATGATTTCCACTTCCCGGACATCTGATTTCCAGATTTCCGGAAGTGCGATTTCATCGCACAAGAATATTCAATTGGCATAACTTTTTTTGATGATATGTCTACACCATTAAGAAAATTACCTGTCAAGTAGTACCAATAATTCAGCCTACTATTTTCTTTTCTCATTACAATTCCTCTCTTTCTCTAAATTTTATATATAAAAAACACGATTGAATTTCTAATTTCAATCGTGTTCCTTATCCTAATTATTCAATATCACTTAACTCCTGCCAGCAAATACAGTTCTTAGGTGGTTCTTTCTCACTATCAAGTAATGCATCCAATAATGCCTTTACTTTCTCGCAAAAATCCTTATTATTTTTCATTTTTTCTAATGTATGATATGGTTTCTCCTTACTTACGGATTCACCTAAAAGTGCCACTTCAAAATTTGATTTACATGCTATTAGCACTGTTTTGCTCAAATCTGAACTATTGTTAATCTCTGCTAAAATACTTGTATTAACTGTCCACGCTGGATTTGTCGTCCCTTGCTCTAATAATGTGTACATCATCATATTCATTAGGGTATAGAAGTTTCAATTGTGCAAAAGCAGTATACTCCGTGTCACCTTCTACAACAACTATTCTCCCTCCAAAAAAGAATTCATGAACATATGGGTCACATATATTAAGTAGCTTCAAATTATCTTTATCATCTTCACTTAATTGAGCTTTTTCTGGTCTAAATAAAACTGTACTCTTGATTGCATCCATCTCATCCCTACTTACTCTAATGATAGTTGTATTATCCCTTGATAAATCAATAAATACTGGAGAATGTGTAGTTACCATAACCTGCCAATTCCCTAACTTAGGCAAATCATATAGTGTTTTTTGTGCATCTCTTATTGCTGACGGATGTAAGCAAAGCTCGGGTTCATCCAATAGTAAAACATGAGGTCTTTCATCCCGGTCTCCATTTTCAGCTATATATTTTAATGCAGTCCACATCAGAGTTCTTCTTGCTCCGCTTCCTTGAGCAGAAATTCTCGACATAAAGCCACCCTCCAGACCCATATACAAATCAGGTATATCTTTAAATGGTGTATATGTCTTTTCAACATTGCTTTCTGGTTTTGCATCAAGAGAAATTACATAATTGTGAAATACTCCTTCAAAATATTTATTAATACTCTTTACAATCTTATCCGTTTCTTCATCAACTGCCATCGCTACTGATTTCTGAAATTCTTTTATCTGTTCCAACAACAATTCATAATCTGTCTGTCATGCGTCGAATTATAGTTCCCACCTACGGCAGCTTTACCGCAGATTAAATC